>JAISMD010000087.1 GCA_031276935.1 Puniceicoccales bacterium | reverse complement strand
AATTTACGTCTCTTTCGCTCACAAGATAAGCGCCGGGAAGGTACTGGATCAGATTTCTTATTTAGTGATTCTGTTCGAATTAAGCAGTTGCTTTTAGGCTCAAATGAAAATGAAAATCTACTAAGAAGAGTTGTCGACCTTGCTGATAAGATTCCGTCTGAATCGGTGGTGGGCAACAGTTTCGTCGATGTTACGTTCAATGACAATTTAGCGGTATCGAGTGCCATATTGGTAAAAAACGATAGCACATTAAAAATTGCTGATACCAAAAGCCTCATTGTAGGAGAGGGTGGGGTTTCGATTAAGGGCACGATATTAAATCTCGGAACGGGGACTGCCGGGAACTCAATATCGATTATTCCGGCAGGAGAGGATACTTCAATAGAAATTGAGAATAACGGTACACTTCAATTGACAAGTAATATTGAATTCCCAAATGGAGGTACAGATGACGTTCATCATTGTTTTATTGAAATTTATCCAGAGAGTACCGGCAATCTAAAACTTGGGGAAAATACCATTACAACCTATGCAGCACAAACTGGCTATGCAATAGTTCAAATTAGGGATAATGCTCAAGCGACTATTTCAGGTGGTGAAGATGCACATCGAGCAAAGTTAGTTTTAGATGCCAATAGTTCGAACAGTGATTTATTGACGATCTACAATAATGCAACGGTAACTTTGAGGGGGAAAATTGATCTTGAAGTGCCAGATGGCAGAGATTGTTCTGCGATTTTCGCCGGGGAAAATGTTACCATTAGATTTGCCGATGCAGATGTGGGTACCATCAACTTAAAGGGAAATATCGTTGCCGGAAAAGGTCTTCAACTTACGCTTATGTTTACCGGTGATGCGGCAGCTGTGGGTAGCGTTTTGGAGTGGCCGGAAGGGGCTTTGACAGCCACAAATCCTACAATCGCAGTGAGTATTTCCGACTTTCTGAAAGAACAAGGAATTTCCGAGTTTTCTGGTAAAATAGCAGCTTACAAGACTGGCAATAAGCACTTTGATATTGATTTGACCGCTAACACCAACAAGAATGCCATTTTGGAGGCATTATTTGGAAGTACTGTAGCGGAAAAAGCAATTGAAAATGCTGCCATTGAAGGGTTGAAACTTGTCCCGGACGGGGATCTTGTGAAGTTTGATTTCACCAATGCAGTATCGAAAATAAACAATCTCAAGGATTATCTCGGGGCGGATTTTAATCATACTTTCGTCGCCGGCGATCTGTTCAAGGAGCTTAGTAGGGACGCCAATAAAGCTCAAGGTGCCCGTTCGTCTATTACCAACGCCATATTGACACAATGGCTCTTCAATGATGAACAAGTGAATTCAAGGCAAAAAGTCCGTGTGCTCTCCGCGTTTTCTAAGCCAACAACGGAGGAAAAAAATCGGGCCGCTCTAACGCTCGTCGATAGTATCCGCGAAACCGCCTATTCCAAAATGGGTCAACCGACCAGCATAGGTAAACATTACAATCTTTGGGCTTCCGGCTTCGGAGATAGGGCAAAAAATAGTAACCTAAAAAATTACAGAATGAACTTCGATGTTTTCGGGTTTACCACTGGAGTTGATGCATGGGTCACCGATCATCTCCTCCTCGGTACCATGGTGGGCTACGGTAAAGTAGACGCGAAATACAAGGGAGATTTGTTCCTCTCGCAGAGCGATCATTGCGATTTGAAATCCTATTACGGAGGTATTTACGGGATGTGGGACGATTTTATCGACGATGTCACCGCCAAATTTTCCCTCCTCGGAGGCCGTGGAAAATACAGGGAAACATATACGCTTCCCTATCTGGTCCTGACTGATTTCTATACCAGTAATGTCAAGCATCGCAGTAGTTGGGTCAGCGGTAATGTCGACTGCACCTACAAACACTGGGAAGTGGGCGGTTTAGCCTTTGGTCCTTGGCTATCTTTATCGGCGACGTCGATTCATCAAAAAGCCTGTCATTATGATGAAAAACATTATGTCGATGCCGCTGATCGTCTCGCCATCGAAACCATATTGGGTGTAGCGGCGAATTATAATTTCACCGAGGGTAATTTCGAATTGGCCCTGGGATATAAACACGAATTCTTCAATAAGGAAGGCGGTGATGTGAACCTTTCCCTATGGAACGACGACGACGAAAAAGATACTATGAAATACGGTGCTGCCCATGTGCGTACGGGACGGGATGCGCTTGTCTCAAAAGCGGCGCTCAATATGAAGTTTGGAGACGTAGGGCTAGCCCTAGCGGGTCATGGTCAATATGGCAATCATTTTAATGACATTGCCGGTTCCGTTACGCTTTCCTATTCGTTTTAGTTGTTCGAAAAACTTTGGCAAGGAGCGGATTTATTCCGCTCTTTTTTTATGCACATTTCCTTACCACGTAATTTTACGGATTTCCTTTTCTCATAATTTGGCCTTAATGAGTCCATGGGACACGTCCTATCCATTGGCCACGATATGATCGAAATCGAACGCATCCGCTACGCCGTAGAGCGCTACGGCGAACGCTTCCTGCAAAAAATATATACCCCCGAAGAATTACAATACTGCCTCCGAAAACATAATCCATTCCCTTCCTTAGCCGTCCGTTTCGCCGTAAAAGAAGCGGTTGCTAAAGCATTAAAATGCGGCATAGGCGCTCACTTCCTTTGGCAAAGCGCATCAATCGTTAATCGGACAAACGGTGCTCCGGAAATACGCTTGGACGCCTCCGCCACGCGACTCCTCCGAGAACTCGGTGGATCGCATACCACCCTCTCCCTGACGCATACGGACAAACTTGCTTCCGCCGTCGTACTCGTCGTCTAGAAATAGCGTGGGAAAATTAGCGTGGGAAAATACAGGTCCTACAGAACCACAACATCCTCATCGGCTTCCCCCATTGGCACCATCTCTAAAGGACGAGCAAATTGGGCCATTTCCGAATCTTCCCCATCGATTGCTTCGCTCACATCACCGATTTCTACGGGAATTTCAAGGGATGTAAATCCACTCGCATGAACAAAAAGTATGCCCTTGGCCGATCGATCCGTCCCCTTAATGTTAACACTAACCGTCCGTTCTCCAGCTTTAAAACGTACCTCCGGCATGATAATGCTTTCCGGAATGTCCGTCGTAATATCTAATTCTAAACCATCCTCCGGAGCCCCGTTGTCTAACATGAACACTAAACGCTGACTCTCCCCGTTGCCTAAACGAATAAAATCACTGCTGCAATATAAATTGGAACGGTCGATGAAAAATGTCCCCGCTAAAAATTCATCCCGGTTGGATAGCAAGAAAACTTCGTATTCCCTGTCGCATTTCATCGGGGGAACCGTAAATCCAATCGCCCCCGAAGATAACCAATTGGAAGAAATAATGCGTCCGCCCATGCGTACTTTGTCGTTCTTCCCAAAGCCACAGCCAACAATGTTGACCCGTGCCCCTATGGGACCGCGATTGGCATCGAGCGCAAAAATATATTTGCTGCTAACGGTGGTCCTGTGGAGTTCCGATTTACTTAACCTTTCCCGGATATTTCCATTGCGATTCGTCGTGTACATCAATTCGAAATAATAGGGAATAATGCCTACGTCGTAGAAACGATAATCGTAAACGAAGATGTTATTGCCATCGGGATGCTTTTGCATCTCGTGTTTCTCCCCGTTGATGACAACGTAGGGCCGAATACTTTTCTGTAAGATATCGCCGCTCGTACCCTGTACCGCCATCGTAATCGTGTACATATTGGACTGATTCTGAGGCATTATACTGGGTGTCATGTTGCAAATGTGACCTTCATCGCAACCCGCTAAAAAAATGGCCATTGCCAAAAAAAGAATTTTTCCTAGAGGAAGTAGTTTTTCCATGGTGGAATGAAGGTAATGAGAAATTCATGAATTCGCAAGAAAAACTTTACATGCCCCTCGGTTTATATGTCCACGTTCCATTTTGCGCCTCGCACTGCGACTACTGTGCCTTCTACAAAGAACGCCCAACCCCTACTTCCCTGAAACATTATACGCACTGCCTTGGCCTAGAAATCCAAAATATCGACGACCGACGTGCTTTCCGTACCGTGTATATTGGTGGAGGTACGCCGGGGATTCTGGGTGTGGAACATATCCGGCGAATCGGAGAACAAATTCATGCCAAACTGCACCATAAACCCGTAGAATGGACCGTCGAACTCTCTCCCTCCACGGTTAATGAAGAAAAATTGGAAGCCTGGCGATCCCTGGGAGTGAATCGCATCTCCATGGGGGTCCAAAGTTTCAGTGAGCGAACCCTGAATCTACTCGGCCGGAAACAAAAACCACAGCAGGTCTTCCGCGCCTATGAACTGATCCGTAAAATGGGATTCAAAAATGTCGGTCTCGATTTGATCTTCTCCGTTCCCGGACAAACCGTCGAGCAATTCATCGACGATCTATCTACCGCGATTTCCCTCCAACCGGAACATCTATCCACCTACTGTCTCACCTACGAAGAGGGCACCCGTCTCACCCTGCGGCAAGGGGATGGAAGCGACGAAGACCGGGACTGTGATTTCTATGAAAAGGCACACGATTTCCTTGAAAGTCATGGGTACACGCAATACGAAATTTCCAACTATTGCCGTCCCGGGTTCGCTTCCCTACACAATCGCAATACATGGTTGATGGCCGATTGGATCGGAGTAGGGCCATCGGCAAGCAGTCAATACGGCAGGCACCGCTACAAGAACGCACCATCCTTGTTGCAATGGGTCGATGCCATGGAAAATCGACGCACCGTCCATAGGGACATTACTTCGTTGGATGACTACAGTTTGGCCACGGATCAGATTATTTTCGGACTGCGCATGAATGAGGGGATTGATCTAACGCACAACCCCCACAAGGTTAAATTAACCTCATTTTTCCAAGAATTGGAAGCGGAAACGTTGCTCATTTTCAATGATCAAAACATTCGACTCACCGCCAAAGGACGTCTCCTCTGCGACGCCATCGCCGGTGAAATTTTAGCTATTTTAGAGTAAAATTTGAAATAAATTTAAAATTTCCCTCTCTTATTGTAAAAAAGTAAAAGAATTCTCTATGAACTAAAGGCTCATTATTTTATATTTTTTTAATTAAATAGAAATACTAAGCAGAGCATTTTAAAAATTCTGTTTTTAAAAAAAATTAAAATCACACGTAAAGGAAAGAAAAGATAATGATTTAATGTATAAAAATGGGTCAATGCTTGCCGTAGATCACCGCTGCGGGACTATTTTTACCCTTTTTCCCCAGGCATCGGAGCATGCGAATGTCGAGGCCATTCAAATCCGTTCCCATCTCAAAAATGAGATCCTGTGGCATTTCAAAAATTAATCGACTCTG
>JAISMD010000073.1 GCA_031276935.1 Puniceicoccales bacterium | reverse complement strand
GGTTCGATCCAGAGTGGAGCTGTGGCGTCAATTTGAAAACTTTGCCGATATTTTAGAGAGAAATTCTCTTCAAAGGAAATGGAATGTTGTGCTAAAAATTCCCTAAAGGAAGCGATGTGCTGTCGGGCAACCCAACGCTGTGCCCCTTGGAAAATATCTCCCGCACCGATGAAAAGTATTTTATGGGGCATGTTGTCCTTTTCGTAAAACACCGTTGGATCGAAATATTCCAGGGATTCGATGGACTTGACTCCTCCCGAAGAAGAAAGATGGGAGCCTATGGATTCCGTCGTCCCCCCATCCAGGGGAGATTCTCCGGCTCCATAGACGGGCAGAAAAACGACTTCCTTCCCCTCAAATACTTTGGCAAAATCATGGGCGTACTGCAATGTACGGGAATAGCGATGGGGTTGAAAAACAAATAAAACTTTTTCAGAACCGTGCTTCCATTGGAATTTTTCGATGCAATGGTCAATTTCCGTTGGATGGTGGGCGTAGTCGGCCCAAATTTCCATCCCTTTGCCTCGGACCTCAACGTTTCCTAAAAATTGATTGCGGCGAAAGATGGGTGTGTATTCCGTGGGAAATAAAATCGAAGGTGGATTTTTTTCCCCTTTCAATAGGGTTAGGGTTTTTTTTACAACGGCTTCATTTTCTCCCCAGGAGAGGTGGTCTTTTTTTTGCTGAGAGATTGGGGCAAGAATGGGGGAAATCCCTACGCTTTGGGCGATACGTTTGAGGCGTTCATTATTCTCGGGAATAACAACGGCACGGTGCGTTTGGGAAAATAATTTCCCGAAAGCCGCATCCAAATTTTCGGATTGACCGTAGGCTCCAATGTGATCGTCCTCCAGGTTAATGGCCACGGTGATATGGGGGCGAAAAGCTTCTATGGTACGGTCGCTCTCATCCACTTCGCAGAGAAGATAGGAATTCCTTTCGCAATAAAAAGCCGGTAATTTATTTGGGGCCGCAAAAAATCCACCCAAAATATAATCGCAATCACCCAGATGATCGATGAGCATAGCCGTTGTGGTTGTTTTCCCGTGGGAACCCGTGATGGCGATCATCTTTTTCCGTTCACAAAGCTTCGCCAAAAAATGTCCCCGCCCTATGGGTAGCAAATTTCGTTTCCTAGCCATTCGCATCCAAGGATGTTCCCAGGGGAATGCAGTGGAAAAAATTACGGCATCCAATTTTTCAGGGAATTGTTCACAGATAATGATTTTTTGGGCCTCAAAGAATTGTTCCAATTTAGGGGAAAGCGCATCGTCGAAACCGTAGACGACGTGCCCCTGTTGACGGACATAGCATGCCAGGGGAGCCATACCCATTCCACCCATACCTAAAAATAAAAATTGCTTGCACATTCTATGAGGTTCTCAAATCTTGGGGCCTAGGAAAAAAAATTCTTATCCATGGCCAACATAATTGATGGGAAAATAATATCTAGAAAAATTTTGGATGAAGTTAAGTCATCGGTTAAACTTTGTTCCCGTCCGCCCTGTGCCGCATTCATCCGGGTCGGCGATGACCCTGCCTCCGTGATCTACGTCAACCAGAAGCAAAAAATTGCCAGGGAATTGGGCATCGATACTTTTCCCATTCTCCTACCCCTCCATGCCCAGGGGAAAGAAATTCTCAATGCGATCCACTCCCTCAATGAGAATCCCGAAGTTGATGGCATTTTAGTCCAGGCGCCACTGCCCACCATGGCTCTGCAGAGAGCTGCCTTTTCGGCCATTGATCCCTCCAAGGATATCGATGGATTCCATCCCCAAAACCTGGGATTGCTTTGCCAGGAAAGTGACGATGGATTTTTACCCTGCACGCCGCTGGGGATTATGGAATTAATTCGTTCTACGGGCGTCGATTTAACGGGGAAGCATGCGGTTGTAATTGGTCGGAGTTTAATTGTTGGGAAACCGGTTGGCCTACTGCTGTTGCAGAAAAAAGAATTCGCCAATGCGACGGTTACCTTCTGCCATTCGAAGACGAAGGATATCGCCCGATATAGCCGCGACGCCGATTTGCTCATCGTGGCCGTGGGACGACCGGGAACGATTAGGGCGGACATGGTCAAACCCGGAGCCGTGGTCATCGATGTGGGTATCAATCGCATTCCCGACGATCGCCGGGAGAAAGGTTACCGCATCGAGGGGGATGTGGATTTTGAAAACGTTAGGGAAGTGGCTGGATTTATTACGCCCGTTCCCGGTGGAGTAGGGCCCATGACCATCGCCATGTTGATGAAAAATACACTCCTCGCTTACCAACGCCATGCGCATCGCTGAAGTCATTGTTTTTGCCCCCATTGCCCATCCGTTGAGCTACCTTATTCCGGAGCATTTACAATGGGTTATTGAACCGGGGAGTTTGGTCAATATTTCCCTCGGGAGGACGAAAAAAATGGGTCTGGTGATTGGGGTGAAGGAAGGGGATCCCCATGCGTTGGCCTATACTTTGAAACCCATTGTGGGTACGGTTTACGACGTTCCCATTACCAATGAAACGCTCATTCGCCTCTATTTCTGGATTTCCCGGTATTATATTTGCAGTCTTTTTTCGGTCCTTGACGCCGCAATTCCTACGGTAATTCGCAAAAATATTCCCCTTAAATTAACGACCTATTTGCAACTTTCTCCCCATATCGACGGCACCATCGATGCCCAAAAATTACCCAAACAATACGAAGCTTTGGAGTTCTTGAAAAAAAATTCCCCCATTGCAAAGAGTCAATTTTTGGAATTATTTTCCCGGAATATTTTGGATGCCCTGCTGCGGAAAAATATTATCTATGAAACCTTCCGCCGGGAAGAACGTTTAGCCTATAGTCTCCCCGGTTTAATCAATCCCAGGGCCTATGATATCCAATTGACTCCCGAACAATTGGCCGTTATTCGATCCGTTGGGGAGAGTTTGGAACGGAAAGCGTTTAGGGTTCATCTACTCCATGGTGTGACCGGTTCGGGGAAAACGGAGGTTTACATCGAACTCATGCGACGGGTTTTGGAGGGGGGAGGTTCCGTGCTCTACCTGTTACCCGAATTGGCACTTACGGCCCAGGTTGTGGAAAAAATACGGTCCCGATTGGAAGGGTTTCCCCTATGGATTTGGCACAGTGGTTTATCCGATGGGGAACGACGGGATGCATGGTTGGGAGCCTTGGAGCAGGGAGCTAGCATCATGGTGGGGGCACGGTCCGCCCTATTTCTACCCATCAATAATCTCCGTCTCATTATCGTCGATGAGGAACACGAGTCCGCCTATAAGCAGAGTGAAAATCCCCGGTACCATGGCCGTGATGTGGCGGTCTATCGAGCCCAATTGGAAGGCGCTACCTGTTTGTTGGGATCGGCGACCCCTTCCCTGGAATCGATCTTTAATACGAGATTCAAAAATTATCAACTGGAAAGCCTAACTCACCGCATCGATCACAGACCATTACCACCGGTTCACGTAGTGGATATGCGCCATTCGTTGGGGGAGACGAAGCGAATTCTTTCCCCATTGCTGCTCAAGAAAATCGGAGAACGTGTGGAAAAAAAAGAACAGACGATTTTATTTCTCAATCGTCGGGGATATGCCACCACCGTTCTCTGTAAAAACTGTGATTTTATTGCCACCTGTCCCCACTGTAGTTTGCCCCTAACGTTCCATAGAACCATCAACCAATGCCTCTGCCATTTTTGTTCCTACCGGGAATCCCTACGGGGGAAATGTCCGAAGTGCGGTTCTCCGGAAATTTTTCACAGTGGAATGGGTACGCAAAAGGTGGAACAGTTGGTGAAAGAACTATTTCCCGCTGCTACCGTTGCCCGCATCGACTCCGATGTCATGGGGAAGCGACACGAATTTATCCACATTTTGAATCATTTCCGGGAAGGGAAAATAGACATTCTCGTTGGGACACAGATGATTGGAAAAGGACTCGATTTCCCAAAGGTGACGCTGGTGGGTTTAATTAACGCCGACGGATCCCTGAATCAACAGGATTTCCGAGCCAATGAACGCACCTTCCAATTATTGGTACAGGTTGCGGGCAGGTCGGGACGTGGGGAGTACGGCGGTGAAGTCGTACTGCAAACCCATATCCCGGGTAACGAAACCATATTTTTGGCAAAGAACACCAATTTTGAGGAATTCATCGCAAAGGAATTGGATTTACGGAAACGTTTTTCCTATCCACCCTACCGCCATATCATCCACTGCAATCTCTCCGGAATTGACCCGGTCACAACGGAAATATTTGCCAAGGATTTTATTCGGCAGCTCGAAGGAGTTTTCGGAGAAAATACCGCGGATGTGGAAATCCGTGGCCCGACCCTTTCCCCCATCGAAAAAATTCAGGACCATTACCGCTATTCCGTCCTAATTTTTACGCCAAGTGTCAGTAGGATTTGCGAAAAAATGAGTGCCTTTCGCCAAAGTATAACGCTTCCTCCCGCCATGACCCTATGCATCGACGTCGATGCCCAGGATTTTATGTAGCGGTGATGGAGTAAGTATTCTATGACCGAAATCTTAGTCGATTTTTTTCAATAAACAGACACTGTAGCAGGCGATTGCCTCCAATTTACCGATGGCATCCAAACCTTCATTGCTCGTTGCCTTGATACCTAAAGCACTACCATTAATACCCAAAATCTCGGCCAATAGATTCCGCATGGAGGGAATATGGGGAGTCAGCTTAGGTTCCTGGGCGATGATGGTACTGTCCACGTTGACGATGCGATAGGAACGGGAATAAATTTCCCCGTAGATTGTCGCGAGTATTTCCGTGGAACGAATACCCTCCGTATGAGGATCCGTTGGAGGGAAAATTTCTCCGATATTGGGTAAGGCCAGTGCGCCCAGTAGGGCATCGCCGATGGAATGGCAAAGGCAATCCGCATCGGAATGTCCCACTAAACCCTTAGCAAAGGGGATTTCAATGCCTCCCAAAATGAGTTTACGCCCGTAGTCGAGGCGGTGAATATCGTAGCCATTTCCTATTCTCAGTTCCATTTTTTTATAATTTTTAACATTGCGTTCCATTTATCCGGCAAAGGTGCTTCCACGGTCACGGTCCCATTTTCCCCAGGGAAATCAATGCGCAACAGATGAATACAAATGGAAGCATAGAGGGGAGCTAAAAATTCTTTCCGATTGGGCTTCACATGTTTCTTAAAATCAGAGAGAAAGGGTAGGGGGATTTGGTCATATAAATCTTCGCCGAGAACGGGGATCCCCACCTCATGGGCATGGAGGCGAATTTGATGCCGGCGTGGAAAATCCGTTTTCGCTGACCAGAGCGTATGGGAACGGAAATGATCCAATTGTTCAAATTGGGTGAAGGTTTTTTTCCCATTTCTATGGGAAATGAACATGCGATTCTCCCTCCGATGTTTTCCCATGGGCAAAGGGCAACTGATTTCTCCAGGTAAATCGGAGACGCTTCGGGCAAGAAGGAGGAAATGAAATCCCATCCCTCGGGATCCTAAACAATTGCGTAATGTCGCCACCTTTTTGCGATCGTTGGCCAGTAGAACAACGCCACTCAATTCCTCATCGAGGGAATAAATCTCCATTGTTTTGGGGAAAGGAAGAACCCCATGGGCCGCCCGATTAATGGCAAAACAAGTCCCGTCGGAAAAGAGCGTTTCTAACATCGGAGCGGTGGGAACCATAAATTTTTCAAAAAAATATTTCCGGCCACACTATAGCATCGATCCACAAAGGACAATAGCAATTTGCGGAATGCGGGAATAAGAAGAGGAAAATATTTGCCAAAAAAGAAAAAAATTACATTCCCTGAAGGAAGTGAGAAAGCGATCATCGGGATTTACACTCATTGAACTGCTGACAGTTATTGTCTTGTTGCTATTATTTTCGATGTTTTTAGCGAAATTGAATTTCTCCTCCAGCGAATCCGGTCAAGTTTTAAAACTGGCGGCGAAAACTTTAGCCGAGAGTTTGGATAGCGTCCGTTCCCAGGCCATCGCAAATAATACGGATGCCTGTATGCTGATCGACACCGGTTCATCCTATAAATTTCGCCGCCTCATTCTGTGTCGGAAAGACATCGCCTCCAATTGGATCCCGAAACATATCATGTTCCTCCCGGAAAAATTTTTCGTTTTACCCCAAAGCACATTGTCCGAGTATTTGAACGAAGATTTGTCCGAGAGTCCCTACGTCGAAGAAGAATTCATTATCAATGGTAATAGCGTCAGTGGCTATAGTTTTGTCTTTAATAATAGGGGCAAGTTATGTAATTTGGCGAGAAATACTGCCCTCATCGCCGTTGCTAACGGAACAAAGGATGGAGATGATATCCTCTTCGATAATAATTCCAACCCAATTGGGATTTTCATTTTACCGCAGGGGCGGCAAATTATTTTAGAATCAAAAAATGCGATGAAAGAAGTGCTATGAAAAAAGGATTTTCTCTATTAGAAATTGTATTGGCCCTGGGTATTCTGGGGGTAGCCTTACCCATGTTACTGTCCTACATGGCGGAAAATGTAAACGATTCGACGCACCGAATCCAAATGCTTAGGGCAAAAAATATGGAAAAAAATTTGCGATATGTTTTGGAAGAAATCAGGGTTCCATTACCCTTGGACGCCAATGATTGCACTTTTTGTGGCTATAAAAATGATTGCTTCACCGTTGCCACTTCTCCAACGGGATGGGATAATGCTTCCCCGTACTGCCTCATCGAATTGGAACAAAACATACTACTTGGTGAATACTTTGGAAACAGTATCCGTCATTACGTCTATGGTCTTTATCCCTGGAACGCATCCAGCCAAATGAAACAGGGGAATTGGAAGGGCAGTGTCCAACACTGGATTGGAGAATCCATACTGGGTTCCTAGTCCATCTCGGCGACGAATAAAAGGCGATTAATTTGAAAGAAAAATAAAAATAAAGCGTTGCAAAGAAGTGAACTTCCCCCAGCATTGGAAGTATCAGAATTTGGATGGGTTATGTGGTGGTCACTATTATTAATTGTCTTTGGTTTTTTTATTCTCGCCTATGGAGGGAATTACGTTTGTTCCGGAGCCAGCGCCCTTGCGATTCGCCTAGGTATTAGCCAATTTATCATCGGCATGACCGTCGTTGCCATGGCTACCTCCACTCCGGAACTCATCACCTCCCTGGTGGCCGTAATTCAGGGACACCCCGAAATCGTCGCCAGTAATGTGATCGGAAGTAATTTGGTCAACATCGGTTTAGCCGGTGGTCTCGTCGCCCTCATTAAACCCTTCAATATCAATTCCCGCGTACTGGAAAGGGAATTACCTTTGTCCCTCCTCATGACTTGTCTTTTAGCGCTATGCTCCATGTTTACCCCAATCGGGTGGACCGTTGGTGTGCTATTCATTACGCTCAATATCCTGTACCTCTACTACGCCTGTTCCCATGATTATTCCCAGGAGAAAAGTAAGCAAATAACGGTTAAAACTAGTTTTTGGCAGGGAATGGGGATTTTTCTTCTCGGTTTGGCACTACTCTTTTGGGGAGCTGAACTTGTGGTGGGGCACAGCGTTAAGATCGCCCGTAATTTGGGTTGGTCGGATGCGCTCATCGGTTTCACCATCATCGCCGTTGGAACGAGTTTTCCCGAAATTATTACCTCCTTCGTCGCCGCACTGCGGGGATACGGTGCGATTTGTACGGGCAACATTATCGGTTCCAATATTTTCAACATACTGATGATTATGGGTACTTGTGCTCTCATTTGTCCACTGCCCGTGAACGCTTCGCTGTGCTACTTCGCCCTACCGTCCCTTATCCTTCTGACCATCCTGATGTGGCGTTTCTTTACCACAAAAAGGGAAATAAGTCGGAAGGAAGGAGCCATATTGCTGCTCGTATTCCTATTTGTTTTTTCCCTGTTTACTTACCTGCAACTCCAACCCTGGAATTAGCTTTTAATCTTTTTGAGAAATATATTTTTTTGAAAATTTCTTTAAATCAAAACGAACCGTATGTAGAAAAAAAATTCCCAAAAATAGGGAATTTAAATTCGAATTTGAAAGCAAATATTTTGCATTAATTTAGAGAGCATGTCGTGCCGGTTGGACGTATTGCCCCCGGCCCCGTTCTTCGAAGGAACGTTCGTGGTAAACCCGGAGTAGGGGAAGTAGACGGGCAAAGATCTGATCAATGATCGCACTTATGGCGATGCAATGGTCATCCATTACTTTAATTTCCCTCTTACTACTTTTAAGTCCCTGGTAGGTGGGGGTATTTTCATTTTTGACAGCCAATAGGCGTACGATGTCCAAAACATTGTCCGTGCTATGGCGCAAATGCTGTACCGCCGATTGTAATTTTTTCAAATGCTCGATGCAACCGACGTAGATGGAACCACTCTGGGATTGCCTATGTTCCAATTCATCGAAACAATCCTTGTAGTAGGAAATCATGAGCTCGATGTCCTTTCCTAAAAGCGTCAATTGGGTTTTAACGTCCGGGGATATAATATTCACTTTCCCTTGAATTTCTAAAAATAAATCCCTGATCCATTCGATGTGGTCCTCCATCCTTTCCAAATCTTCCTTGATGACAAGCGAAAAATCAGCGCAAACATTGACGGCTGATGTGTTTTTCAATAGATTTTTAATATCGTTTTCCGACCAATTCTTTGCGGGAGGGATCGGTTTCGTTATTTCCGCAATTTCCCGAGGAGGGACAGGGATCGTGGAAACATCGGTTTTAGGTAGATCAGGAGCCAACGATTTCGGAAAAAATGATGGTTTCCCCAAAAGCATACCCGCTGAAAAAAAAGGAATGATGCAAGTCCATAAGCCATTTTGCCATTTCATATTAGGGAAAGTATATAATTTTTTTCCAATTGATAAAGTTTTTTTTGAAAAATTATCACAGAGCAGGGAACGCAATTTTAATATTTTCGTCGTTGACCCTAGGTGGAGAGAATCTCTATAATCAGTTCATGGGGAAGCCTTTTGTCCATTTACACGTGCATACGGACTACAGTTTACTGGACGGTGCTTGCCGTATGGACCGCCTATTTGCTCGGACGAAGGAACTGGATATGGATGCCATCGCCATGACGGATCACGGTAATCTTTTCGGTGTACCCAATTTCCTCAATCAGGGGAAAAAGTTTGGCATTAAAACGATCATCGGCTGCGAACTTTACACCACATTTGACCGGGATTATAGGGTAAAGGAAAAGGTACCGCTTTACCACATGGGGTTATTGGTTATGGATGCAACGGGCTACAAGAATTTGGCGAAAATCGTATCCCTTTCCCACCGGGATGGATTTTATTACAGGCCGCGCATCAATTGGCAAACGATTGCCCAATACAGCGAAGGTTTGATTTGTTTGACCGGATGTTATCAGGGATATCTCTGTGCCATGGCCCTGCAAAGGGATTACGATGCGGCGAAAAACGGACTCCATTGGCTCATTGAAATTTTTGGAAAGGATCGTCTTTTCATTGAGGTACAAAATCACGGAATGCCCGAATCCAGAGAAATCGTTCTTCCCACGCTATTCAAGTTAGCCGAGGAGGAGGGTATTCGGACCGTCGCCACCAACGATGCCCACTACGTCTTGCAGGAAGATTGGGAAGCCCACGATCAACTCCTATGTATTCAAACCGTTTCCAAGGTGACGGATACCCACCGTTTCCGCATGAATACGCACCAATTATATATCAAATCCCGGGAGGAAATGGAATTGATGTTTCAGGATCATCGGGAATGCCTCGATCATACACGACTCGTCGCCGACATGTGTAATTTCACCCTGAAATTTGGAGAAAATCATTATCCCGTTTTCCGTTTACCCCAAGAAATTGAGGAAAGTAATTTTTCCTATTTACGCGATTTATGTCTGGGAGGTTTAAAGCTACGCTATGGCGTCGACTATGTTGGAGCGGAGGAGCGCGTTGCGGGAAGTCGGGAGGCGATGCTTTGTGAGCGTCTGGACTACGAGCTATCGACCCTAGAGAAAACGGGTTTTGTGGATTACTTTCTCATCGTCTGGGATTTCATTGATTGGGCGAAGTCGCAGGGCATACCGGTCGGTCCGGGAAGGGGATCGGGAGCGGGTTCCATTGTGGCCTACCTCATCCGCATTACGGATGTGGATCCCATACAATTTGGATTGCTCTTCGAACGTTTCCTCAATCCGGAACGGGTATCGCCCCCCGATTTCGACATCGATTTCTGCATGCGTCGCCGCGGGGAAGTCATCGATTACGTGCGTCAAAAATACGGCAACGATCACGTGGGCAATATTATTACCTTTGGAACGTTCGGAGCGAAAATGGTGATTCGGGATCTCTGTCGCGTCAACGATATCCCCTACGCGGAAGCCAATCGCATCGCTAAAATGGTACCCGATGAACTCAATATATCCATCGACAGCGCCCTCGAAAAATCCAAGGAACTACAATTGGAAATCCAACTTAATCCGAAAATCGGGAAAATTTTAGAAGATGGAAAAGTTTTGGAGGGAACGGTACGGAATACGGGGACCCATGCGGCCGGTATTATCATCACGGAGGACGTGGTGGAAAACATGTTACCCATTACCCTCCAGGAAGGCGCTTTAACGACACAATATGCCAAGGAAGCGGTGGAGGATTTAGGTCTACTGAAAATGGATTTCCTCGGCTTGACCACGCTCACCATTATTGCGGACACGGAATCTTTCATTCGCCACTACGATGGCACATTCTCCATGGATAAAATCCCCTACGACGATCCACGGACCTACCAATTGCTCAACAATGGCGAAACCATCGGTGTCTTCCAACTGGGGGAATCGGTGGGAATGCGTGCCCTTTGCAAGCGCTGTAAAATCAGCAGCGTGGAAGAAATTAGCGACATCAGTGCCCTCTATCGTCCGGGGCCCATGGAGTGGATCAACGAATATATTGCCGGGAAAAAAGATCCGTCGAAGATCAAATACCCCCACCCCCTATTGGAAAATGTATGTCGAGCGACCTACGGCATTTTAGTTTACCAGGAACAGGTTATGGAAGCGGTTCGGGTCATTGCGGGGTACACCCTAGCCGGTGCCGATATCCTACGGCGGGCCATGGGAAAGAAAAAGGTGGAAGTCATGAATGCCCAGCGCAGTGTCTTCATCGAAGGCGCTAAAAAACATCACCAAATCCCCAAGGAAAAGGCGGAGGAAATTTTTTCCATTTTAGAAAAATTTGCCGGCTACGGATTTAATAAATCCCATTCCATCGCCTACGCCATCATCGCTTACCAGACCGCCTACCTCAAAGCAAATTACCCCGTAGAATTCATGGCAGCGACCCTATCTGCGGTATTGGGGAATGTGGATAAGGTGGCCTATTTTATTTCCGAATGTAACCGCATGCACATCGCCGTCCTTGGTCCGGACGTCAACCAATCCCTCGCCAATTTTACCCCCAACCACGGGGAACAATGTATCCGTTTTGGTTTAGGTGCCATTAAGGGGGTGGGAGACATTGCCGCTGAAAATATTATCCGGGAACGGACGCAAAACGGTCCATTTAAAGATTTTCTAGATTTCATGGCCCGGGTCGACCTAAGGATTGTCAACAAAAGGGTTGCGGAGAGTTTAATTTTCAGCGGTGCCTTCGATCAATTTGCCGTGGATCGAGCCCACCTAGCCCGGGCTTTGGAGGGGGTTATGGGGGAAGCTTCCCTCCTGCAGAAGGACCGCAATGCGGGACAGGTCCAACTCTTCGACTTCATCGGTGAAGGGGAGGGGAATCCCTTCGCCAGTTCCATTGATCAGAGCGGTCCACCGCTGACGAAGGTCGAGAAATTGAACTATGAAAAAACGTTATTGGGCTTTTACATTACCGGACATCCCCTCGACGACTACGGCGATTTCCTTGACCAAATTAATTCCGTAGAATCCGTTGAAATGATCGGGGACACGTTCCGTCTCTGCGGTGTTGTTTCCTCGGTGGAGAAACGGATTACGAAAAGGGATAACCGTCTTTGGGCGACCTTCCAATTGGAAATGCGCTTCGAAAAATTGAGCCTAAATTGTTTCCCCTCCGCATTCGAACAATACGGGCATTTATTGTTGGACGGTAACATTATTGTGGTTACGGGGAGTCGGAAATCCCCGGACGGCGATGAGCGTTTCGTGGTACAGGAAATGGTTCCCCTTGTGCGGGCGATGGAAAAAATGACCAAAACCATCCATTGGGTCATCGATGGCCAAAATGCAACGCTTTTGGATTCGCTCCAAGACTATATCCAGCGGAATCCAGGGACGGTCACCAGTGAATTGACCCTTTCCTTCCCGGAGGGGAAAGTGCTCCACCGCTCCCTACCGGAACGCTTTAATTGTAAATTCGATTACGAAAAAATTAAAAATTTAAACATTCCTTTTAAAATAGAAACATAAAAAGCTTGTTTTTGTTATAGAATTATTACAATTTATTTCCATGGGAAAGGGATGGAAAAAGCTTATAAGCGGATATATTATTTTGTCCTTAGCGATTTTTTACGGAAAAGGTATGCTTTGGGGAGAAAGTAAATTTTTTGCCAATATATCGAAGGGGGATTTTTTATCTCCGTCCGTAGAAAAACGGGAAGCTCGGCAATCTTTCGACTTCATTGCTTCACAGGAATCGTTTCTACCCCTCAAAAACTTAGCCGACCGGGCCAATCAAGGGAACGTTTCGCCACAAAAAATTTCCAAACAAAAAAATGCTTCCGCTCAATCCCGGGGCAACAAAAGTCGGGAAATTAAAATTTTGATGCTCCTGTGGCGGGGGGAAACGGACGCCGAACGGGGATTTTTAGCAGAACTGGAGGCATTGAATTACCATGCAACGACGACCATCGTTAACGTCGAAGGCAGTTTGAAACAACTCAAAAAAATCCTCTACACGGAACTTAATCCCAAAAATTACGATTACATTTACACCTTCGGTACCCTGACTTCCCTGGTAGCGGCGGAGTGGGCCAATGATAGTCCTCTCATTTTCAATGCGGTCAGCCATCCCGTTGCGACGGGGCTCATTACCCACAATGAGGGACATAATGGCGGTAATTTATCCGGTGTGGGAACCTCCGCTCCCATGGAATTGCAGTTGGAAAATATGAAACATATCCTGGGAGATCTCAAGCACCTCACCGTATTGGTCAACCCAAAGGAACAAAATTGCCTTCAGAGTTTCGAGGCTTTGGAATTGGCGGCTAAGGAAAAATCCATAACCCTGGAACGGGTCGATATCAGCGACGAAGATGCCATAGCAACTCAATTAACGAAATTGGGGGAGGGGAAACCCAATGGCGCCATATACGTCACATCCAGTTCCTTTTTCTCCGAAAACGCAAGGGCGATTTTCGACCATGGCCGTTCACAAAAAATAGCGATGGTTGCGGAACAAATGGATATGATTCCCTACGGCGCACTGATGGGAACCGGTCCCAGCTACGAATCCTCCGGGAAAATGGCGGCTAAGATATTGGATATGAACTATGATGCCAATATAATCCTTTCCGCTATTCCCATTCAATGGCCAGAATTCTTTTGCTTTATCAATAAAAATACGGCAAAAATACTTAGTCTTTCGCCCAGGGATACGCCATTTAAAGTTCTTTGGATCGAGGATAAGGCGTTTCTGGAGGAAGAACATCCCTAGATTTTAGGGCATTGTCCAGGGCATGCCAGGGTAGGGTTGCACATTTTACCCGCATGGGAAATTGCCTGACCCCCAAGAGGGAAACCAATTCCCCGAGTTCTCCATCCCCCAAAATATCCGAAACTTCTCCGTTGAGCAGGGCCTGTATTTTTTTGGAAAAAGCCAGTGCTTTCGCAACGGTCATGGTTTGAACTTTTTCACCCATCATGGAGGCGGATGCTTTCACGATGGAACAGCCCTGGGCCCGAAATCTAATGGCTTGGAGATTCCCTTCGACGACGCTTAAATGCAGGACCAATTCATCGCCACAGGTCGCGTTATAGGCTTCGGCGGAATGGGTTGGCCGTTCCAATTCGCCTTCGTTGCGGGGAGAATTGCTGTGATCGATGATAATTTCTTGATATAACTCATCTAGGAATACCATGGCCCATGGAAAATTTACAAAATTTTTCGCCCAATAGGGTCATTCTCCTATCCATTGGAATCGCTTTTTCAATATCAAAATAATTTTGATGGCTGGGAAAAGAGAAAATATGCAAATTTACCTGCTAAATATTAGTATTCCGGGCAAGAAAAATTTATTCACATTGAAATGTTAATAACCTGTGGATATTTCATAGTTTCCCTCCGGAAGGGGGGATTAAAATTTCGTGCCTTACGGGCTTCTCCATTTTTTTATGAAAAAAAAGTCCATTAATTTAACGAGTATTTATGCCGTTTATTGGATATTGAGTTTGAAAAGTGAAATTTTTTAATTGATAAGTTCTTCCATATGATTGATTTGTAATCCGGATTGGAAGAAAGGGGGATTGGATCTTGGAAAATGTGAATAACATGGTGGAAAATCAAACAATAATAAGTGCATTGAATTTTGTTAAAACGGAATTGGGCAAAGATTTTCAGGGTGAAGTATACCAATCTTGGTTCGAAGCGATGACGCTCATCGACGAAGACAATGATCATCTTACCCTAAGTGTTCCCAGTGATTTTGCAGCCATTTGGATCGGCGATAACTACCGGGACATCATTAAGGAAAAACTACAAATGGCCCTGGGGAAATCGCTCCATGTTACCCTAAAAGCCACCTCCGATGGCGAAGATATTGTCGGAGCGAAGCAATCCCTTCCTACCCGGGAAATTCCCCAGGAAGACAAAATTTACGACGGGGAGGAGGGTTACATTCTGAACCCGAAAAATACATTTGCCAATTTCATCGTTGGACCGGGGAATCAGATGGCTCAAGCCGCATCCATTGCCATTGCCAATGCTCCGGGTAAGGCCTACAATCCGCTTTTCCTGTACGGCTACACGGGGTTAGGAAAGACCCATCTCATGCATGCGGTGGCACACCATGTTCTTTCCCGCACGCGCAAGGCGAAGGTGGTCTACACTTCGACGGAAAAATTTACCAATGAATTCATTTTAGCCATTCAAATGAATACCATGGCGAAGTTTCGGAAAAAATATCGCAACATCGACGTTTTCCTCTTGGACGACATTCATTTTCTCTCAGGGAAGGAACGGATACAGGAGGAATTTTTCCACACCTTCAACGAACTATTCGAGGCACAGAAGCAAATTTTTATCTGCAGTGATCGTCCGGCATCGGAGATTGCGAAGTTGGAAAGCCGTTTAGTATCGCGGTTCCAATGGGGATTGGTCACGGACATACAGCCACCGGATTTGGAAACACGCATCGCCATTCTTTCAAAGAAGGCGGAGGACATGCACCTCACCCTGGACTACGGTGTTTTGAGCTACCTAGCGGAACACGTTTCCACCAACATTCGCCGCTTGGAAGGCGCGCTAACGCGGGTGGCGGGTTACATGCAACTCACGAAGGCCAAGATGGATATCCACATGGTGAAGGTACTGATGAAGGACATCGTTCACGAAGAAATTTCCGGGGCAATCACCATCGACGTTATCCAACAGAAAGTGGCCGAATTTTACGGATTAAAAAATGCGGATCTACTGGGGAAACGTCGTCCGGCAAACATTGCCATGCCCCGGCAGATTGCCATGTATCTCTGCCGTTTATTAACGCCCCAATCCCTCGTTGAAATTGGTCTTTCCTTCGGGGGGCGGGATCACGGTACGGTCATTCATGCCTGTAAGGCGGTGGAAAATATGATGGAACAGGATGCGGTGATCAGGCGAAATGTGGAATATTTGAGGAAAATTTTGCAAAAGAATTAGGAGAGATGATGAAACAACGCACCATTTCCAAGGAAATTTCGATTCAGGGCATAGCCCTCCACAGTGGAAAAAGCGTGACTTTGACCTTTAAACCTGCGGGGATCAATGAAGGGATTCTATTTCGCCGCACCGATTTGTATGGTAAACCGGAAATTCGCCCCCATATCTCCGCGGTTAGTGACCTGCTTCGTTGCACAACCATCGGCAGTGGCACGGTACAGATCCATACCGTAGAACACGTCCTCAGTGCCCTGAGTGGCATGGGTATCCATAACGTTTCCATCGAGATCGACGGGGAAGAACCTCCCGCCCTGGATGGTTCGGCTAAAATTTTCACCCACCTACTCTACGAAGCGGAACCCATTGAACTGGATGAGGAACAAAAAGTTTTCCCACTACAACTCCCCATAAGTGTCACGCAGGGCAATCGTTCGCTCATTGCGTTGCCCTACGATGGTTTCAAAATTACCTGTACTTCAGCCGACGATCGGGGGATTCATACCCAACACCTGTCCATTGACATTGATCGGGAGAATTATGTGAGCGACATCGCACCGGCCCGAACCTTCGCCGTTTACGAAGACATTGAACCCCTTTTGAAATGCGGTAAGATTCAGGGCGGGAGTTTAGAATGTGCCATTTTGATCAAAGGGAATCAAATTTTATCCAAGGAAGCGCTGCGTTACAACGACGAATTCGTACGCCATAAAATTTTAGATATCATCGGCGATATGGCTCTCCTGGGCATTCCCCTACGCTGCCATATCATCGCCGTGCGTCCGGGCCATGCCATCAACGCAGAGTTGACAAAGAAAATCTGGGAACAGTACGAAGAATCCCGCCAGTCTCCAAACCAATCCCTCAAACATAAATCGCTGACGAATTTAACCATTGGGGAGGAAAGTGATTTTGACATCAACAAAATACTCAACACCTTACCCCATCGCTATCCCTTTGTCATGGTGGATCGGGTTATCGAATTCACGGCGGACGACGGTCTCCGTGCCATTAAAAATGTGACCATTAATGAACCCTATTTTACGGGCCACTATCCGGGACATCCCATTATGCCCGGCGTATTACAGATCGAAGCCATGGCCCAAGCGGCCGGCATTCTCATGCTCCGCCGCCGCTCCTATGAACAGCAATTGGCCTATTTCATGAGTTGCGACAAAGTAAAATTCCGAAAACCGGTGGTGCCGGGGGATCAATTGGAAATTTTCGTCCGGATAAAAAAAGCCCGGAACGATAAAATTGGCCTCGCCGAAGGAGAATGTAGGGTGAATGGAAAAGTTGTTTCCTCCGGGGAACTCATGTTTTCCATTGTCAAAATGGCGTAGATATTTTCCACCATGAATATTCATCCCACGGCGGTTATAGAAAAAGGAGCTTCCCTAATGGAAGGCGTAAGGGTAGGTGCCCACGCCTACATTGGTGGATCGGTCAGCATCGGGGAGGGGACGATCATTCAGCACCACGCCTCCGTTGAAGGGAAAACTGTTTTGGGAAAAAATAATAACGTCTTTCCCTACGCACTGCTCGGGGGTCAAACCCAGGACCTTAAATATGAAGGCGATCAGGTCGGCTTAGTAATCGGTGACCATAATATTTTTCGTGAATATATGAGCGTTCACTGTGGGACTCGGGAGGGCAGTGTGACTAAAATTGGCCATCACAACGCTTTCCTTGCCTATTCCCACGTGGCCCACGATTGCGATGTGGGGAATCACGTGATTATGAGTAGTCTATCGGCTTTAGCCGGTTACGTGGAGGTGGGGGATTATGCCAATATCGCCTGGAATAGCGGTGTACATCAATTTTGCCGCATCGGAAAATACGCCATGGTTGCGGCCAGTTCCAAGGTACTCATGGACGTCCTACCTTTCATGCTGGTCGAGGGTCAACCGGCCAGGACCCGCACCTTCAATAAAATTAATTTGGAACGCAATCAATTTTCCGTCGAAGAAATCGAACGGGTAAAGGACATCTATCGGATTCTATTCCATTCCAAGGAAAACCGTTCCCAGGCTCTCCTCCGATTGAAAGCGCTTGGCGATGAAGCACCGCACATTTACGGTTCGGTCATTGCATTCATCGAAAAATCGCAGCGCGGATTTTGTTGAAAAAATTGCCCCAATTTACGATTTATGCTTGCTCAACGGCAAAACAATTATTTAAGGGGAAGATGGAAACTACGCTCGTTATATTGAAGCCGGATTGCATGGAAAAAGGTCTCGCCGGGACCATTATTCGCCGCTTCGAGGAAGTTGGATTCAGGATCATCGGCTGCAAAATGATTCTCCTGGGCGAGGATTTATTGAAGGAACATTACGCCCATCTGCTCCATTTACCATTTTTTCCTGAAATTTTAACTTTTATGCAATCCAAACCGGTCATCATTCTGGCCCTGGCCAAGGAGGGAGCGATCTTGGAGATGCGCAATCTACTGGGTCCTACGGATTCTGCCCTCGCCCCAAAGGGAACGATTCGAGGGGATTACGGAACGGATAAAATGCGTAACATTGCCCACGCATCGGATACGGTGGAGAGTGCACAGGTGGAATTAAAGCGTTTCTTCGGCGTCGAAGAATTATTTTTCTAAGTCGGAGAATTATTTCTCTAATTATTTTTTCGGAGAAAGATATTGTCGGACTAAATTTCCCTAAAATTTTTTTTGTATCCGGAATTGGGGAGGGAATGGCTTGACTTTTAGAAAAAGTTTTATGTCGTTCCTGAAATAATCTGTGCGGCCCAGATGGCGGAATTGGCAGACGCGTCGGACTCAAAATCCGATTCCCGCGAGGGAGTGAGGGTTCGACCCCCTCTCTGGGCACCCGGTTTTATTTTGAATCACTATATATGCATATTAAAACCATTTTATCCCTCATAGTTTTCAGTTTCGCGACCCATTCATATGCATCGCCGGTTCCGAAGTTGGAATCGAGCGTAGAATATTTGCCCATTATTTTTGCCGTTTCAGGCCCTGAACTTTCCGCAGATGAAATCGCGTTCTTCGAGAAATACCATCCCGTGGGGACTATTTTATCCCTGTGGAACGTCGAACTCGATGGGAAAAATAACGTCAATAGGGAAAAATTACGCCAACTTTGCGATGCAATCCACCGCTATTCCCCTCATATTTTGATCGATCAGGAAGGCGGACGCATACAGCATCTCCAGGGTGCCAATTGCTACAACGCCCCTGCGCCGGGAACTTTTGCGAAGGGTGTAACAAAGGACAATTTGAAGGAAAAATCCGAAATCCTCCGTCAAAATGTGGCATCCATCGACAGAGATTTACGGGAATTCGGGTTTGACATTAATTGTGCTCCCCTATGCGACCTATTATCCGAAAATATCCCTTCATTTATCGGGGACCGCAGCTTCGGAACTGACCCGGCTACAGTATGTTCCCACGCAGTCACTTGGGTAAAACAGGCTGCAACCGACGGTGTAATTTCTGTTTTGAAACATTGTCCCGGCCATGGCTGTACGGTGGGTGATAGCCAGAAAGAACTTCCCGAGGTAAAAAAATCGTTGTCCGATCTCGAACAAAGTGATTTTAAAATTTTTAAGGACGTAATCCACACATTGTATGACGATGGGATTGATAAAAATTCCTTTTGGATTATGACCAGCCACATTCTGTATTCGGCGATTGATCCCGACCACTGTGCTACCCAATCACCGAAAATAATTTCCATGATAAGGGAAGATTTTGGTTTTCAGGGGAAAATTGTTTCCGATTGTATCACAATGGGTGCATTGCGAGGGGAATTGTGGGAGCGTGCCATCGCTGCACTGGAAGCGGGTTGCGATTACGTACTGTGCGTTGACTATAATTCGAAACAAAAGAAACTCATTGCGGAAAAAGTCACCGAATATTTGGCTTCTAAAAAGGGGGGAAATTAAATTTTTTCGGTTCCCAAAAAAAAATTAAAAAATCGAAAAAATAAACTTGACGGTCCTCAATCACATGGCGATGATACACGTCTTCAGTAATTTCTAATTGCAGGGTGGAGCAGTCTGGTAGCTCGTCAGGCTCATAACCTGAAGGTCCTTGGTTCAAATCCAAGCCCTGCACCCAACTTTTTGAAAAAGTTTTAAAAATCTTTTTCTTTAATCCCTCTCAGTCAAATTTGCATTTGACTTTTATTTATTTATTTTTTATACTCCCCGCTGAGATGGGGAATGTTGTGTGCGTCATCATGGGAGGAGGAAGAGGGACTCGTTTGTTTCCCTTGACCAAGGACTGTTGTAAACCGGCAGTACCTCTCGCCGGTAAATATCGCCTCGTGGATATTCCCATCAGTAACTGCATTAATTCGGGATTCAAAACCATCTATATCCTGACCCAATTTAATACGCGATCCCTCCATGCCCATATCAATAATACCTATAAATTCGACATCTTTGGGGGGGGGAAAATCGAAATTTTTTCCGCGGAACAAACTTCCGATGGCATCGGTAATTGGTACGAAGGTACGGCGGATGCGGTGCGTAAAAATCTCCGCTACTTCGAAAATAAACCCGATGATTTCGTCATCATTCTTTCCGGGGACCAACTCTACCGCATGGACATCGCAAAATTGATTCAACACCACATCCATACCTCCGCCGATGTCACCATAGCGGCAAAGGCAATCGCCAATGGTAAAATTTCTTCCTTCGGGGTTTTACGGGTCAAAAACGATTTTTCCGTCGCCGAGTTCGTCGAAAAACCAACGGATCCCGATTTAATTGACCTATTCACCCTCAAAGGAGAATTGCGCAGGAAGCTAAAGGATCAAACGGCCATGCCCTATTCCCTTGCCTCCATGGGCATATATGTTTTTAAAATGTCCGTTTTACAGGAAGTACTCAATGGTCAGGGGAGTGATTTTGGCCGTGAAATTATTCCCGGTTTACTGGGAAAAGTCGCCATGAAAGCCTATATCTTCGAAGATTTCTGGGAAGATATTGGGACCGTTCGTTCCTTCTTCGAAACGAACCTGATGTTGACCAATTTGGTACCGGATTTTGACTTTTTTGATACGAAAAAACCGATCTATACCCAGCCTAAAACGCTACCCGCAGCCAAAATTAATGGCTGTAATATGAAGGAAGTACTGATCGCCGATGGTGTCATTATTTCCAGTTCCACGCTACAGCGCTGCGTAATCGGGGAACGCTCCATCATTCGCGATAACACGGAGTTGCGCAACGTGCTCATGTTTGGTGCGGATTACTTCGAAGAACCGACTGCCCATGCCAAGGGACCGCCCCTCGGAATTGGAAAAAATTGTAAAATTACGGACTGCATCATCGACCAAAATGTCCGCATCGGGGATAATTGTGTTTTATCGC
>JAISMD010000055.1 GCA_031276935.1 Puniceicoccales bacterium | reverse complement strand
CCGTATCGGGATTGGTAGCCGTTTCGTACTTCAGTTTTTCCAACGCATCTTGGAGAAAAAGATTTAGAATTATGGTGCAAAGACATACGCATATGAATATCGTTATGAGAACACTCCCTTTTCGTTTTAACATCGAATTTCTCTGGAAACCCATCATCTCCTTTTCTACTTCCTAAGAAAAAAAAGGGGAAAGTAAATCGAAATCATTCGTTTTATCTTTTTCTTCTAAAAAACTTTTTTTAAAATTAAATGTAAAAAATTCTCTGTAGGGCATAGGTCTTTTGTTTTATTTTTACGGAATCATGTTTTGCTTTGACAATGTCATGGAAAGGAGGTATATTGTCCCCAGTTTTTAATGGCAAGATTCGATGGTGAGAGGACAACGGTTAATTATACATATATTTTTTCTTCTGGGGAATAGTTATTTATTTGCCGGTGAAGATCTTTCCGTGAAAGCGGAGGGGGTCCTGGGAAGCGGCATTGGAAGTTATCTTACCAATTCATTTTTAACGGGAACATTTATTTCCCTTTGCATTGTTTTCGGGGTCCGTTTTATGCTCCGGAAGGGCGTAACGCTCATACCCAACGGGGGACAGGCCTGCATCGAAAATTTGATCGACGGTTTGGGGGGGATTTTGGAACCCATAGTCGGTAAACACGCATTCCCTAGGATATTTCCTTTTCTCCTGGCCTGTTTTGTATTCATTTTGCTACAGAATTTGAGTGGTTTATTCCCGGGGATTGGTTCCATTGGATTCAGGAGGAACGGACATTTTGTGGGTATTTTGCGACCGATGAATGCGGACCTTAATGCCACCCTAGCCCTGGCCCTAGTGGCGACTCTAGCCTGGGGATATTTTTGTCTGAAATCCGTGGGGCCACTAGGGTTTTACGCCCATATCTTTGGCAATAAGGCGGATCGAAACGAAATTCATATTTCCATTTATTCCATTTTATTTTTTGTTTTTTTTGCCATTGGTCTCATCGAATGTGTTTCCATTCTATGCCGTGTCATTTCCCTATCCTTCCGCCTCTATGGGAATATTTTTGGTGGAGAAAATTTACTCCATAACATGTACGGAATGAGCGAATTCCTAACGTCGGGGAAATTTGTAGGTACGGATTTTTACGCCATGTTACTTTCCTTTTCACCGCTACTGGCGACGCTATTGGACGGGATATTGAGTAAATTGGGTTATTTTTTACCATTGCCATTTTATTTTTTAGAATTTTTAGTAGCCATTGTACAAGCTTTCGTGTTTACCCTATTGGTGACGGTCTACATGGGACTTATTTGTAACCATGGGGAGGAGGAATTGCCTCGGGAAGTTTGACAATGAAATAATTTTTTTATATATTATATTAGGAGGTAAATGATGTTAAGTTTTATTGCAGATATTACACTGACAAATACGGGTGTTGTGGGAACCTTTGGTTGCATTTTTGCGGCAGTGGGGGTGACTATTATCGGAGCTAAGGCCGTCGACGGTATTGCTCGGAATCCGGGGGCAGCGGGAAGAATCCTAGTCCAGTCCATCGTAGGTATGGCTTTGGCGGAGGCTATTGCCTTCTATGCCCTGTTTTTTGCGAAATAGGATTCCGGAAATAGGATTCTCGGCTTAGATGTTTGAAATTGGGACAGTTGTTTTGGGGAATGTCGAGGCAGCTTCCCCCGATTTACTGGGGACCTTTGGTGTTCACTGGTCGCTCCTATTAATTCAGGCGCTTAATTTCTTTTCCGTTGTAGCGATTCTCTATTTCTTCGCCTTCAAACCTGTACTGAAGACGATGGAGGAACGGCGTGCGAAGATCGAGGGTGGATTACAGTATGCCGAGGACATGCGGGTACAGTTAGAGCGGTGCGATGGAGTCATTCAGGAACGGCTGGCCCATGCGAAGGAGGAAGCCCACCAAATCATCGAGGAAGCAAAGCAACAATCTAAAATTTACGCCGATAGGCAAAGGGAAGAAGTGGAGCAACTCGGTGAGGAAATGATTCGGGCGGCGAAGGAAAGCATTCGGGAAGAAAAGGCAAAAATGCTAATCGATCTCCGCAGTGAGGTAAAGATTTTAGTCGGGGACATAGCGGAAAAGGTACTGGCGAAGGAATTATCCACGGAGGAACGTAGGCGCTATTTAGACGGAGTGGAGTTCCATTGGTGATGTTGACGAAGAAGCGGATAAGTCATTTGGGGAAGCGATTGGCACAATTATCCTTTAACGCCGATGGCGTTCTGGATAGGGACCGCGTCGCTGCGATCTTGGAAGCAATGGGGGAATTGCACGAACGTAACCGCAATGCCCTAGGGAGAAAATATTATTATTTTTTAGAAGCGGAATGGAATAGTCGATTGCTAAAAATTGAACACGTTGTGGGCTGTGATTGGGAAGGCATTCGCACCCTAATGGAACGATTCACACAGAAGAAATTACAATGCGAACTCGTAAAAACTCCGGAATTGATTGCCGGTTTAAGGGTTACCTTGGGCGATCACATTTGGGAACGCTCCATTCGCAATGATTTATGGTGTATTTCCCGCAATTGATATTTTTTTTGTGATGGTAATTTATTTTAAAATTTTACTTCGGTTGACCCAAAGCATTCAACCTGTGAGCTATGCGCGTCGTATTTGGCATCAAACGTAACCTTATCGCCTGGTTTGAGGGTTTACTCGGAAGGGGAAAGGCGGTGGACTTTGCCATTATTCCGTTGATTTGCATGCTCATACTCATGGCAGTGGGAATTGTGTCGATTTATTCGGCGCAGAGCTACCACATGGGTAATCAGTGGAAAGTGCAGATCCAATGGGCGTGTTTCGGACTGTTGTGCTACGGAGCCGTCGCCCTCATCGACTATAAATACCTGCTCAAAAATGGTCATTGGATCTATTTTTTCTCCATCCTTCTCCTCCTCCTTGTTTTTACTCCGATCGGTTTACGGCGTTTTGGAGCGGTACGCTGGCTCAATTTCGGAGGGATTATTGTGCAGCCTTCGGAGATTGCGAAATTGGGGGCACTGATCATGGGTGCCGGTATTCTAGCGCGTTCGAAGGTCGGGAGAATGGGGGATACTTGGATGGCAATTGTTCAGGTCCTATTTATTTTTGCCGTTCCCATCGTGTTCATCGTGCTACAGCCCGACCTAGGATCTTCCCTTCCTTTCCTACCCATCGCCTTTGCCCTACTGTTCGTATCGGAGATCCCGGGAAAATTTTTCATAAATGTTTTATCCATGCTGTTGATTTTTTTTGGCATTGTAGCTTGGGACGCCTACGCCTACCACCTCTATTTGGATGAACATCAACTGAATCCACAAACTTCGGTTGGACAATTTGAAAAAATTTCTTTACTTCCTCTGAAAGACTACCAAAGGAATCGAATTATATCGTTTGTAGCGCCGGACATTGTTGATCCCCGGGGAGTAGGAGTTAGTTGGAATTTGAGGCAATCGCTGATTGCGGTAGGTTCCGGAGGACTGACGGGGAAAGGACTGGGGAAGGGAACGCAGGCAAGGTTGGGCTATCTTCCCCGATCGGTGGCGACGAATGATTTTATTTTTTCGGTAATAGGAGAGGAGTACGGTTTTATGGGAGGTATATTGGTATTATTGATTTACGCAATTTTGATTGCCAACAATCTACGGGTTGCCTCCATGGCACGGGATCGTTTTGGTTTACTGCTCGCCATAGGGATCAGTGTTATTTTCTTGACACACCTGTGTGTGAATATGGGTATGACCTTGGGTATTATGCCCATTACGGGAATCCCCCTGCCCTTTATTAGCTACGGTGGTTCTTTTATGGTCATATGTTGTGTACTGCAGGGAATCGTACAGAGCATATACCGTTTTAGAAATGAATATTAATAAATAAATTTGTGAATTAGTATGAGTAATTTGACCAATAATTTGGAAGAGGATCGGGACGTTTTAGATGCGTTGAAGGAAGTTCCCCGGGAAGAGCACATGGCTATCCCGAATAAATTCGAATTGAAGCGATTATCCCAGGAGCGGGAAAAGGAACAACCTTTTTTACAGCGCATCATAAAGAAAATGACGGTAAAGGCGAAGATTTTCCGTGAAATTGTCATCAATGCGAATGCGTTGGAACGACGTGTTGCCCTATTGGAGGACGGAATTTTGAAAGAATTTTCCGTGGAGTACGATGACAAAACCAACTGGGTCGGTGCGATCTTCAACGGAAGGATCCAGAATTTGGAAGCGGGTTTAAAGGCAGCCTTTGTGGACATTGGCTTAGAGAAGAACGCGTTCCTCCACTACTGGGATGCCTTACCGGCGGCTATGGATTCCAGCATAGAGGTGGTACGCAAAAATCGTCCATCGAACGGTCGGCAATTGACGGCGGATAAAATCCCGGAGATTTACCCGGTTGGTTCAGAGATCATGGTTCAGATCATCAAGGATCAGATCGGTACGAAGGGGCCACGGGTGACGACGAATATTGCCTTAGCGGGGCGATTTATTGTTTTGATGCCCTACTCGGGGGAGTGTGGTATTTCGAAAAAAATTGAGGATCCCAAGGAACGGCAACGGCTCAGAAAAATCCTGGAAAAATTAACCATACCCGAGGGCGCTGGAATTATCATACGGACGGCGGGCGAAGGACAAAAATTACGTTATTTTGTCCGTGATTTGCACATGTTACTACAAAAATGGCAGGGTATTTTGGAGCAGCAGGAGAGGCAGAGAAATCGGATCGCCTTACTTTACCGGGAGCCGGATTTGATTGAATTATCGGCCCGTGACTTTTTGACGGAAGAAATTGATCGGGTCATAGTGGACGATGGGGCGAC
>JAISMD010000066.1 GCA_031276935.1 Puniceicoccales bacterium | reverse complement strand
GGATGCGTTCCAATCCGGGTAGGTCATTGAGCGCGGTAATGACGTCGGATAAATGCTTCGAATCATTGCCGTATAAACCAACATTAATGCCCGTTAACACGATTTCCTTCACCCCTTTTTGGACGTGTATCCGAGCGTCTTCCAACAGATTTCCAAAATCACGGCTACGCCCCTTCCCCCTTAACCGCGGAATAATACAGTAGGAACAACCGAAATCACAGCCCTCCTGAATCTTTAAATTGTAACGCTTAGGGTAATCTTTTTCTAAGACGCAGGGCAAAGTGAAATCCTCTTTGGCGAGAATCGGACGAATTATCGGAGCAATTATCTTCCCCCGGGCCAAATCTCGGATATGGGTAACGAGGCGATGTTTTTCCCCATTCCCGAGGATGAGTAAGCGGTGATGTGCGCGGAGCAGAGCCTGGGGATTCCGCTCCACCATGCAACCCGTAATAATAAGCCCAACTTCAGGTTGTATGCGAATAATTTGGCGAATGGATTGCCTACATTTCGATTCCGCTTCGTCGGTAACGGCACAGGAATTTACGATCGCAACGTTAACCGTTTCGTCCATTTTTTCAGTAACGGTCAAGCCCTGGGACTCCAATTCTTCGATCCAGTGACGCGATTCGGCTGCATTCAACCGACAACCGTGCGTGTGAACATAGACCCTCATGGCGGAATCCTCTCCTAAAAGTTACTGAAAGCAAGTGCGAACGCTCCGGGAAGAAGAAACCCGATGCATACATTCACGGAATAAAATCCCAATGCAATGGTTAGTGGGCGTAGAAATCCCGTACGGCATCTCGGTCATTGAAGGGTATTTTTTCGTCACCGATTTGTTGGAATATTTCATGGCCCTTACCCGCAATGAGAACCATGTCATCCGTCCCTGCCCGGCGGAGGGCTTCACCGATGGCTTCCCGTCGATCGGATTCAAAAATAACTTCACAACCCTCGGGTATACCCTTTTCCATATCCCGAAAAATATCCGTAATTTTTTCATGGCGTGGATTATCCGCCGTCGCAATAACCTTATCCGCTAAACGGCAGGCAACTTGCATCATGGGTGCCCGCTTTGTCCTATCCCGATCGCCCCCACAACCAAAAACTAATAGCAAATGCCGCCGCTTTATTTTTTGTAAACTCTCTAAAACTCGTCGCAAACCGTCCTCCGTGTGCGCAAAATCGATGAAAATACGGGGACCATCTCCGCTATCCACCCTCTCCAACCGACCGGGTACGCCGGGGAAGGTCGCTAATTTCTCCACGATTCCACCGAGGGATTGGCCACTGGCCCGATGGACCGCTCCAATAGCCGCCAATGCGTTCTCAACGTTGTGCCGTCCAATCATTCCCAGGGAACAATTATATTTCGTTCCCCCATGCCATAGCAAAAATTCTACCCCATCCTCCGTCATAACCACGTCGCTTCCACGGTAATCACTCATCCGATCGCCCAAGCCGTATCCCATGCCACCCCATTCCCCGTGGAGTCGTCGCCCAAACGGATCGTCGTCGTTGAACAGATTGAGTTTCGGTCGGGAACCATTTTCGCCGGAAAAAAGTCTCCGCTTCGCCAAAAAATACTGCTCCCGGTCCCCGTGAAAATCTAGATGATCGCTCGTTAAATTCGAAAAAATTGCCACGTCAATTTCCAATCCGTAAACCCGTCTCTGGGCTAGGGCATGGGAACTTACCTCCAAAGCTAAAGCGGCATTTTCCGGTAAATCGGAAAGCATGGCGTAGAATGTTAGAGGATCCGGTGTCGTCTGAGTCGAAGGCAGTACTCTGTGAATTAAATCATAGGCAACCGTCCCAATGATCGCCGTAGACCGATCGAGCAAATGCTTCAACAGGTAGGTAATGGTCGTTTTGCCATTTGTTCCCGTCACCGCAAAACATAGCGGATAGTGGGGAATCGGGAAAAAATACTTCGCCGCCAATGCTAAAGTCTGACGCACATCGTCCACTCCGTAAACCCCTACTGGAAAACCTAAACCTTCCAATTTGGACTTGGCCTCCGCTTCATCTTGCCGCTGCACAACGATGGCCACACTCCCCCTTTCAACCGCCTGTTCAATGAAATCAATGGCATTGTAAGTATACCCGGAAAGCACAAAAAATAGATCACCGGCCCTTACCCTTCGACTGTCACAGGCAATGCCGGAAACCCTTTCCCGAATACCAATGGCGTTCAAAAAATTTCCAAAATCAATGGCCATAAATCAAAAAAACCACGGCAATTAATGCTGTGGTTTTCTTCGTTCCAGGTAAAGTCTTTTAGCAAAAAGCTTTATATTTTGTCCAAATCTTCACGGGTATGAGAATCTGCCGTTCATTTGCAAAGGGAAAACTTCTCCACCGGGAAATATGGACGAGGGGGGACGATATCGACGATTTCTTTTCGACGGATTTTAAAGGGACCGTGCTCTTATAAATTTTATTAGGTGCCTTGGACTCAAGCATTTTCTTTGAAGATTCCTTTTCGCTCTCCCTTTTGGCTATATTCCGAAAAAGGGAAGCAATGCTCCCTACGGTTTTATAATCAATGAAACAATCCCACTGTATCCGATCATTTTTCACACTTAAGGAAAACTCCATTGCCCCCTCCATACCCGTCGGGAATAAATCATGGATGAACATTTCCACTTCCCCTTTTATGTCCACGGGCATTTCCTTTATCAGCGTGGATATTAGACCACTTTTGTTCGAAAGAAAATTGGCTAGATCGATCTTGACCTTGGCTAAAGTTCCTTCGGGGAAACCTCCCAGAAAAGATTCTATGGCTACGGCCGGTAATTTTTTAGCAGCCACACTCTCAATGAAACCCTTGAGATGATCGAGGGAATTGGAACAGCATAGGCGTCCCTTATCCAACAGGCAATAACAGGTAATGCTCTTTTTTTCGGAGGGCACTGGGGTTGTTGTTTCAACTTTATTGGCATTCGCCGTGTCGGTGGCCTCCTTTGGCGAAAGAACACTTTTTTCCCTTTCAACGTCCACACTCACCGTAAACGCATGTATCCTGTAGCCCTTGTGTTCCTCAAGGAAATGATGTTCGCATTGGAAGAAATTTTCTTCCCCCAACTTCTTCGCTCCCGTTCCTCCATCGGATTTGGTTTCTTTTTCCTTGGATTTCGTTCCTTCTTTTTCGGACTTGGTTTCGGATTTACTCCGAATATTTTGCGTTGTTTTCGCGGCAAGTGCTTTGAAATCGCGGCCGAAAGTCAATAGGGCCGACCGTAGCGTATCTAAAAATTGCTCCATCGAAGTTGCGGATACCAGGCCACTTAAAAAGAAAATAATATTCCCCTGTTGTAGGGAATCCCATTGCCCCGTAATAAGCGATACCCGGGGAAGAAACGCTCTAATACTATCGGAAAATTTATCCAGGCTCGGACATAATTCGGTGGCGACTTCCCCTAACTTGGGATCCATTTGCGATAGAAGTGAAATGACTTCCTCCTTGGAATTGGAAGATAAATCCCAGTAATTGCCAAGATTTTGCATCCCTGTTACGAAAAAGATGTCCTTGGAATCGACGTATTCACCGACGACGTCGAAACGTTCCTTATAATTTTCAGTCTTCAATAAATCGTAGTTCGGGAAATTTTTATCATATATATTTTTAAACGCGATATTCATTCCGGATTGATTCAATTGGAAGCCTATTTTGAGAGCCTGGAGATGAGCCGGAAGAGAAATCCCCAAGGTTTTACCTTTCATAGGAAGTCCCTCTGTGAAGCGTTGTAGCATGGGCTGCGAAAGTTCAATTTCTATCAAATCTCCCTCCAAAGGCTCCTTGGTCCATGCTATTAATTTTTTTAGAAAATCCTTTTCCCGCCCAAGGTATTCGAGTCCGATGCTGTCGGAAAGAATAAGGTGACCCTCATGTTTCAGAAAAGCTATTTTCTCCCTTTTCAGATACGCCTTTACCTCCTGATCGTTCTCTTTAACCTGAAATACAAGGTAGGGCATCGATATCACATCTTTTTTCTCCTCATCTTCGAAAAAAAATAGGGCAACATTGGTGTCTTCCTTCAGGGCACTGCAATCCTTTCCAATCGCCGGCAAAGCAGAAAGTAAAAAAATGTTCACGATGTTGTTATCTAAACCCAAAGCCTCCAATAATGGTTGGTTGTTAAATATCTGCTGAAATTTCGTAGCTTTAATGGTAAGCACAGGGGTCTGATTAATGTTACAGGACTGCGGTGCTTTTTCTTTACTGGACACCGTTTCCGTTACTTTGCTGGGAACCACCAATGCTTCCGACGGTGTATTCGCATCCTCCACCGGTGTTCCCAAAAAATCCGCAACGTCCCCTAAGCAAAAACACCAAAGACACAATATTCCCAAAATATATATATTTCTTTTCATAGGTGGTCATACCCTATGGGATAACTCTGCAAATGCAATTATATTTTATGGCTAACCGGGGGAAATATTCGAAAATTCACAGGGAATTTGAGCCGCAAAGAAATATTTTTTACCTTGAATTTTATAGGAAAATTCGATGGCACAGGATTGTAGGTATAATCTTTTTTCGGGTAAAACGGTCCACAATTTTCCGTTAAGTGCAAAATCGCCGTAGATTTTATCGCCAATAATTGGTAACTTCCGCCATGCACATTGTACCCGCAATTGGTGTGTGCGTCCGGTAAGCGGTTGGAGGCACAATTTCAATAGTGGGATTTCGCCAAGATTCAGTTCTTTTTCGACGGAATAGCGCGTCACCGCTATTTCTCCTATTTCTCCCCGCCCCCGTACAACGCGTAAATAATTACCCTTGTGCCGTTCCTCTAAAACATCGCGAAACGTTCCTTCCCTAGGTATTTTTCCGTAAGCGGTCAGGGCATAATAGGTTTTCCGGACTTCCTGGGCAAAGAAACATTGGCGGACACTGTGGGCTACATTTTCGTCGAAGCAACCGATCAGCAGACCCGATGTGGGGGCATCGAGTCGGTTAAGCAGAAAAAATTTTCGACCGTCGGGAAAAATATAACAACGCTCCTTGGAATCGTAGGGGAGACGCAGTAAACTTTTGGGATTAATTCGGTTCCCATTCGGCATGGAGAGGACATCGCAGGGTTTATAGAGTGCCCTAACGCCATTACCGTCGCCGCGGACAACCTGGGCTTTCGGATGGAGAGTACCGGAGAAAGCATCGCTCATAGAAGGAAAGGAATAGAATTCGGGGAAAGCTAAAATTTAGCCTTGAAAAAGGAAGCAGAAAATTGAGCATGGAGGCAGTGGGCTCTTAGCTCAGTGGTTAGAGCAGGGGACTCATAATCCCTTGGTCGCAGGTTCGAATCCCGCAGGGCCCACCAATCGCCGGAGGGAATTTAGGAAGTAAAAATCTAATTTGCTGAGATTTTTTCAGAGGAAATTTTTTATAAAAAATTGGTTTGGTTTTATGTTTAGAGATTTAAAGTTTGACAATTTTTGTAAAAATTTTAAATAAAACTCGGTTCAAAATTTTACGGAAAAATTTAAAATTAGTTTAATATTGTGGGGTACACTCTTGATGCCTATGGTTAGTTATGGTTCCGCCGCTTTGGATGAATCCGAAGCGCAATTCGCCGATGTAGCAGTCAGCGACGAAGCGCTTTTTGAAGCGATTAAGGCGAACGATATCAATAGAGTAAAGTACTCTTCTCAATCACGGAGCAAATGCAAATGCCCGTCTGGCAAGAGAAGAAAAATATTGGGGACAAAGGCGGCCAATTAAGTATTCAAGTCCGCTTACCACAGCTATTCAATCCCAGAATAGTGACATGGTTTGTTTGCTATTAGATCGAGGGGGCAGATATAAATGGTTTCATAGAAGAAATGGAGCGTGGCTGGAATGGTGAACCCTACATACATTATTTATGTCTGCTCGTCGTAGCTATTCGGTCAGGGAATATCGATATAGTACACTTATTGCTAAAGCGCGGAGCGAATGTAAATCCGGGCCAAGGCACAACTAATGTCCCCTTCTATGAGGCCGTGAAAAAAGGCCGATCAAATATAGTCCGTTTACTCCTGGAACAGAAAGGAATTGATGTTAATGCGTACCAAAACGTTGGTATGAATTGAGATGATTATGAGTATGCCGGATATCACGGGGAGGATCCCCATCAAATCCCAGAAACAGCGTTGGAAAACATAAATAAAGTGGGTATAGGAAATTCAGAAGCATGGCACGAAATTGTCAGATTATTACATGCGCGTGGTGCGCGTTAATCTCTAGAAAATGGGATTAAAATTTAGGGAAGCCGTTTGAAACGGCTTTTTTATTCATAAAAAAAGAAGGATCAAGGGAAGATCTCTCTTTTTGTTTAATCGCATTTGGTTAATGGTCTTGAAATTCTGGAGGCTTAGGAGGTGGCACAGAATAAGGTAACCAAGTGGCATCGTCATTGTCGCGGACATTTCTCCAATCTTGGTCAAGTCTTTCGTCATCTAATCTTTGCATAGTCAGCCTAATGGCTCCTCGTTCAAAGGTTCGAGCCTCATTAGGAGTTGTACTTTCTTCCACGGCACTTGCTACTGCTTTCAAATCCGGCTGAGGTTTTCCTGAATCAGTCTCTTCCTTACTTAATTTAAACAAATCCTTTGCCGCTTTATCAAAGGCAACGACCGCATCACTATCATTAAATGCTACGGCCAAATTTTTAATATTTTCCGATACACCGAAATTGATGTGCAAGGCGAAGTGTTTGGGATCTCCATCGTCTGCGGGTTCCATTGCAGTTATTTTTTTAGAGGATTTATAAAAAATTACTA
>JAISMD010000056.1 GCA_031276935.1 Puniceicoccales bacterium | reverse complement strand
CCACATCCGTTGTTTCGCGAATCGGGCGACCGCCATTGCCATTGACGACAAATTCGGAAAGGCTTTCCGCTGGCATTATTTCAGGACGGGGGAGAAATTTTTTTACGGGAGTTTTTGCGTCGAAACCTTTTCCATACCCCACGATGCCATCGAGCCGGTAGGTTATTTATTTCGCAGCAGGGATGGGGGAAAGAGTCTGTGTTGGATGACCGATTTGGGTTACGTACCCCGTTCGTTGCAGGATTACGTGAAGGACTCGGATATTTTGGTCCTGGAGGCTAACTACGACAACGGTTTGCTGGAAAATGATAAACGTCCCCAGGCGATCAAAAATAGAATTCGCGGTCGCTACGGACATCTGTCCAATGAATCGGCCTTTGATCTAGTTACCAATGTCCATCGCCCCCAGTGGGAGAAAATATTTCTGGCCCACCTCAGCCGTGATTGCAATAATTTGAACATTGTTACCTCCCTATTTGGGGACATTGTCAAGCGCTTTGATATTACGGTTATCGATCCCTACGACAATTTTGGTGTCAGCTATTCCTGTTCTTGAGGGCGATGAAGGAGGTTTCCTTTCTTTTCTTTTTTTGGAAAAGCAAGGCGCCGGGCAGTAGGTAAAAGCTGAGCAGCGTTAGGGCAATGGATTGCAACAAGGTGGTTCGGTTAAAAACGGGGTCCAGGAGTACGAAAAATATGGATTGGAGGAGTAGTGCCGAGACCATGATGGGGCGATGGTGATTGATTTTACGGGTCAGAATAAACAATAGTATGGCCACCGTACAAAGCCTGGGTGTGGAAAAAGGATAGGGGTGGAAATAGTAGAGAAATCCGATGGTAAAGAGTAGGCATCCCGAGTTAAAGGGAAAATATTTTTGAGTGAATACTAACCAAAGAAAGGGCATGAATGTGAGACTAAGGCAGTATTGCCGCAGATAAAGGTTGCAGCAAAATTCCACAAAAGCACACAGAACGAAGTTTTTCAACATTTGTTTTTTCACATCGCTATTGAGGAGGGAAAACTGTTTTTCATAGACCATTATGGATCGTCGGTAATGGGAATGACGACCTCACGGAAATCCGTCAATTCCTTTGGTAGGGAAATTTCAGCCTCTAGAAACATGCCATCCGTTGTGGGGTGAACGTTTTCGATGTGCCCCAGAGGTAGTCCATGGGGAATGTAGATACCCAGGGGAAACGCAATGATACGTCAACTTTTTTTCAGCATAGGTTCAGCTTCCATGGGTATATTTTTCACCGTTCCCGAAGCTTTCCAACCATAATGTCCCGTGGCATCGGGGACGTAGCTAGCTCCACCGCCGGAGAAAATCATGGGTACGGAAAAATTGTCGAGGCAGACGGCGAGGCGAAATTTCGGACAGGAGGTGAGACTGACCGTAGAGAAATTCTCGAAAACCTTCGTAACCTTTCCTACCACCCCAAAGTGGGCAAGGACAATGGCATTTTTTTTGATCCCTTGAGCCTCCCCCCTATTTAACGTCACGGATTCAAACCAGGGCGATAGATGCCGCCCGATGACGCGAGCAAAAATTTTTTTACAGGAAAATTCTTGGCCCATATGGGTTAATTTCTCCAACGACGTTAGGCGATTTTTCAGATCGGAATCCCGTTCCAATTGGGATTTTAGATTTACATTTTCCCGGGTGAGTTCTTTACAAAGGGCGATTAGTGTGGCCTTCGATTGCATTTCAAAGAGCATGGTTTGGGAAGATTGGAGCAGTTCCGTTGCCGTCTTTTCGAAGGGTACGCTTAGGGATCGGAGGAAGCGTTTACCGTCAAAGGATTGCTTTAGACAAAGCAAAACTACGGTGCATAGAAGGAAAGTACGGAAAATAACTTTTGCGATGGCGATCAATGTTTAGTATTCGGAAAGCCATAGGCCTAAATCTTGCAGCACCGTTCCCGTACCGTTGGCCACGGCGTAGAGGGGATTATCGGCAACGACCACGGGTAAGCCCGTCGATTCACTGATGGCGCGATCCAGTTTTCGAATCAGAGACCCGCCTCCCGCTAGAATGATACCCCGATCGACGAGGTCCGAAGAGAGTTCGGGGGGACATTTTTCCAGGGCGGTTTTAATGACCTCCACGATGCTCGAAACGGCTTCCCGTAGAGCCTCCCGAACTTCAACGGAGGAAATTTTTATGGTACGCGGTAGCCCAATGATGGCATCTCGGCCCTTGATGGACATCTCCATTTCCCTCTCCAATTTAGCCGCGGAACCGATTTGGATTTTAATATCTTCGGCGGTACGTTCACCGATGATGAGGTTATACATTTTCTTGACGTAGGCGGTAATGGAAGCGTCGATCGCGTCGCCTCCGACCCGAATACTTTGCGTGAAAACAACGCCATTTAGGGAAAGAATAGCGACCTCAGTGGTTCCACCACCGATGTCCACGATCATACTGGCAGCGGGTTCATCGATGGGGAGTCCCACACCGATGGCAGCGGCCATGGGTTCTTGGAGTAGGAGAACATCCCGGGCACCGGCATGGATGGCCGACTCTTTAACGGCACGCCTTTCCACTTCCGTGATGCCCGATGGAACGGCAACTACGACCCGGGGAGGAATGAATTTCATAGAACGGGATGCCTTATTGATAAAGTAGCGGAGCATGGCTTCCGTAATTTC
>JAISMD010000048.1 GCA_031276935.1 Puniceicoccales bacterium | reverse complement strand
CGCGAGTTGTGACAGCGGGCGTCCCGATGCGGATTCCACTGGCCTGGAATGGCGATCGTGTCTCGTTGGGAACCGTATTTTTATTGAGTGTAATATTGGCTTGCTCCAATGCGATCTGTGCATCTTTCCCGCTGATCTCCGGGAGCGTTGGCCGTAGATCGATTAGAAAGAGGTGATTGTCGGTGCCATTCGCTACAATCCGAAATCCGTGTTCCTTCAACCTTTGACAGAGGGCTTTGCTATTGGCGAGAATTTGCTGTTGGTAGCGTTTGAATTCGGGTTGTAGGGCTTCCCAAAAGCAGACCGCCTTCCCTGCGATAACGTGCATCAGAGGGCCTCCCTGTGTGCCGGGAAATAGAGCCGAATCGATGGCCTTGGCCCATGCTTCTTTACACATGATCATACCGCCCCGGGGACCACGGAGGGTTTTATGGGTCGTCGTCGTGACGAAGTCCGCATGGGGAACGGGAGAGGGATGGAGCCCCGTCGCTACCAATCCGGCAATGTGGGCAATGTCCGCCATGAGTAGTGCGCCGCAATTTTTTGCGATCTTACCGACGCGTTCGAAATCTATGGTTCTCGAGTAGGCCGATGCACCGATGGTGATCATCTTGGGCCGTTGTTCATTGGCGATGCATTCCATTTGATCGTAATCGATTTCGCCACTCTGTTCCGCAACCCCGTAGTGGGTGACGTTGTAGAGCATGCCACTGATATTTTTGGCATAGCCGTGGGTCAGATGCCCACCGTGCTCCAAAGACATGGTTAAAATTCGATCTCCCGGTTTCAAGCAAGCCATGTAAACCGCCGTATTGGCTTGGCTACCGGAGTGGGGTTGTACGTTGACGTGTTCGCATTGGAAAAGTTGTTGGGCCCGTGTAATGGCAGTAGACTCCACTTGGTCGACGAATTCGCAGCCTCCGTAGTAGCGTTTTTGGGGATAACCTTCGGCGTATTTATTGGTCAAAATACTCCCCACGGCCTCTATGACAGCCGGAGAAGTAAAATTTTCCGAAGCAATGAGTTCAATGTGTTGCCGTTGCCGTCGGAGTTCGCCGTCGATGAAGGAGGCAATTAGGGGATCGGTACGCTGCAGGTCGTTGTTGGAAGTGGCCATTGTTTCAATGAAAAATGTCGGAGGAAAAGGGCAAGTCTGAAAAAATAAATTTGTTAAACATTGGGGTTCATGCCCTGTTTTTCTGAAAAATATTTTTTTTTTGTAAAAATATCTCGACATATTTTTTAAAAAAAGCAGAATCAATTTCTGTTATGGAAAAAAAATGTGGATATGTAATCGGGAAGCGTGCATTAATTGTGGGCTTAGTTTTTAGCGGGAGTTCTATGGTGCTTCAAGGAGCGGTGCCTGATTTTTCGAATTGGACGGATCGGAGCAAGTTAGATTCACGTATTGCTATTGGCAGTGAAGTTGCATCCATCGACGCCAAGGATTTATTGATCAATAAATACATATTAAATAATGGCAAAATGGATCCCAATCAAAAGGTATGTGTGGGAACCTATTTGCCGGTTATTTTCTATGCGGCGACGATCAATAAGGTGACCACCGATTCAACGGGTGGGAAAAATATGGCAGAGATACAGGCGACCGATGCCCTTAAAACGCTGTTAGCCAATAATAGTACAATTGTTTCCGTGGAAACGGCGTTGGGCAATACGCCAATGCATGCGGCGGCAATTAATTCAGCGGATTGCTTACAATTATTAATAGATGACGGTCGTTTAGACGTTAACGAACACAATAATAATGGAGAAACACCGTTATACGTGGCCATGGCAGCGAAGAACGATGAAACCATTGCTAAGTTAAAACTCGCATCCAGAACAAATTATAATTCCCGAGATGTCAAGGGGCGTACGATATTACATGTTGCGGTCCAACAAGCCAATAAGGATGTTATAGCAGAATTATTTACTTTAACCAAATCAGGTTCAGGGGAAGGGGATCCTAAGAAACTTGATATTGCTATTCTAGATAATGATGGTAAAAAAGCGGAAGACTACATTAATGATATTATCGATTCAACTTTGAAAACGGAAATAACAGGCTTATTTACTACCTATAAAGGTGCGCCTTAGATATCGATTTTCAATACAGATAATTTTCCTTCCTAGGAATCGACGCCGGATGACTATTGCCGGCGTTTTTTTTGTATTTTAAAAGCGACTTATTGGAAATTTTTTTATTCCCTAAATGGGTTTTCTTAAATTATTTTTGGGGCATTTTATTCTCCGTGATCGACGATAAATTCACGGGCAAAGGGAAGTGATTCGATCCAATGGCAAAAGGTATGCCATTCGGAGAGGCGGTGTGCTTTTCGTTGGTGGTACATGATACGCAATTGCAGGTAATTCGTGTTGACGCGAGCGGTTAGTTCCAGCCCCATGGGACAGGAGTAAATTAACGTTTCGAGATCGTCCAACTCCCGGCATTTAATGGTTTCGTTCATGGATACGGTTGGTGTTTTAGGGTGGCAGGAGGTCGGTAGGTCCATGGATTTAAGGCGATGCATTTTCGACATACTCGAGGTAATGACAAAGTGATTATACCGCCCCGCTTGAATCCACCAAGCCTGGGTCCCCGTAACATTACAGGCCACCAGGATTCCCTTTAGGAAATTACAATGGCCGGAAGCGGCATGGCCAGAAGCCAATTTGTTGCTTCGAAGAAGATGTTTACTGCTTTGCTTTTGACTGAAATCGGCTTTCAATTGGACGACACTTTCGGCGAAATCGCGGTCGCTATAGGCGGATAACATGGGCAAACCACTGGCAATGATGCATTCTTCCAGGTCGTAAATTTTGACATTATCGATTTTCATAGGTTCCCCGACTCTACGTATCTTCGGTTGCATGTGAAGCAAAATCACAGTGCGAAATATTTGTGAGATAATTATTTTTCACGTAAAAAGATTTACAAAATTGATTGGAGGCATCCTGACTTTCGGGTTCACAAAAGAGGAATTGAAAGCTTCGGAAATAAGGGAAAATACGGCGGTTATGAGGAGAGTATGGTGGGGGCATTGGGAGGACGCCAGAGGGAATTGGTAGTAAAATTTACGCTAAAATTCACTGGTGGAGGTGGCGGGAGTCGAACCCGCGTCCTAAGAACGTTCACATATGGCCTCTACATGTTTAGTTTACTTTAGAAATTCGGCTACGATTCTCGAATAAACGCAATCATCCTAGCCTAACCGACTGTTTCGGATCTACTCGAAGGCTGTCGGTCTACTTCGAATTTCGCTCGCCAATCGACACCGAATCCGCGGTAGCGAGCATTCCGCGAACCGGCGCGCCGCGTTAATCTACGCAGCTTTGCTCATGACCCCGACAAAATCGAGATTTCTCACCACATTGTCGACGTACAGAGTTGCAACAGCTTTATTCTTTTTGCCGTTTAATTTTGTAATGGATTTTTACGGAGCCAACCATTATCTCCTCCATGCCACCATACACTTCCGTTCCCAGTCGAAACCAAGACACCCCCTAGCGATACAGGTGGGTCGCGTCGAAAGCGAATTCCGACTTCGATCACCCAGCATACGGTCGAAATGTGGACACACCATCAATCTTCCCCGTATTTTGTCAAGGTAAAAATTGAATTTTTTCACCAAATTACTAATAGTGATTTTGCACATTCGTGCTAGCCAAAGTTTGGGGTAAAAACACGGGCTGTCAAAATTTTGACACAATGGGACAAATTTTGTTTTTATTTTCAATCCCGTTTTTGCGTAAAATTTTTTATAATATTTTCTTGACATTGGATATTTTTTGTCGAGAATCGGGAAAATGTTATGGAAAAGTACAACGCAACGCAACGCAACGCAACGCAACGCAAAAGCTAAAAGCTTTTACGCTGATTGAAGTTATTTTCGTTTTCGCGATTATCGCGATTCTACTGGCGATTTTGTTGCCGGGGATGGGCACGATAAAACGCAGTGTGCAAAAACTGCGGGATGTGTCCCATCTGCAAAAAATCCGGAATGC
>JAISMD010000001.1 GCA_031276935.1 Puniceicoccales bacterium | reverse complement strand
GATGCAGCGGCGATGGAGATCGCCCGTCGTTCCCGTGGGACACCGCGCATTGCCAATAATTTGCTACTTTTCCTGCGGGACTATAGTCAGCATATTTCCTCCGACGGAGAAATCACATTACAGCAGGCGCGGGAAGCATTAACGCTTTTGGATATAAACGAAAATGGTTTGGACGAAATCGATAAACGTATCCTTAATATCATAGGAAATTATTACAATGGCGGTCCTGTCGGATTAAGTACCCTTGCCGTAGCCGTTGGAGAAGAGGGACAAAGTTTGGAGGAAGTCCACGAACCCTTTTTGATTCAGGAGGGATATTTACAGAGGACCGCACAGGGTAGAATATTGACGGCCAAGGGTTGGCAATTCCTAGGCAAAAACCCAAAGGAGGGAACGCAAAACGAATTACTCTTTTAATAATATTACCATTATTTCATTGGGCATATTTAATTTTCAGGGAAAAATAAATCCATTTTTTTGCGAGGACCGTTGAAGTATGGAGAAGAAAATGGGGAAAAATATTTTCCCTAGAGATATTTTTTATTTGCCTGTTTTTACTAGAAATTATGAATAGGAGAGGAACTATGTCAGAGAATTTAGTGGAACTTAACAATCGTATTCGGGAGGCATCCAGTTGGATTTCCCTGCTACGGGATGAGATGGGTCGGGTCATCGTGGGGCAACGCTACATGATTGACCGCATGATTGTGGGACTTCTAGCCAATGGGCACATTCTTTTGGAAGGCGTTCCCGGTCTTGGGAAGACGCTCACCGTGCGCACCCTAGCCGCACTCATCAGGGCCGATTTCCGTCGCATTCAATTTACGCCCGATCTCCTTCCCGCCGACATTATCGGTACGCTCATCTACAATCCGAAGGAGGTCAATTTTATCGTTAAGAAGGGGCCGATTTTTTCGAATATTATTCTCGCCGATGAAATTAATCGTTCTCCGGCGAAGGTACAGAGTGCACTTTTGGAGGCCATGCAGGAACGGCAGGTAACGATTGCCGAAACTTCCTATCCATTGACCGATCCCTTCATTGTATTTGCAACGGAAAATCCGATCGATCAGGAGGGGACCTATCCTTTACCGGAGGCTCAAGTGGATCGATTTTTGATGAAATTGGACATCGATTACCCCGATATGGAACAGGAAAAGCAAATCCTCCATGCCATGGGGAGGAGTCAACCGGATACGGCGGTACGTCCCCTCATTGATCCCCAGACCATTTTAGCTTCGAGGAAACTGCTGGATGTAATTTACATGGATGAAAAGATTTGCGATTACATCGTGAAGATTGTTTTCGCCACCCGTAAGCCCAGCGATTTTGCCATTAACATGGATCATTGCATTGAATTCGGAGCATCTCCCCGGGCGACGATTGCACTGGCCATGGCTTCCCGTGCCTGGGCTTTTCTCCAGGGGAGGGGGTATGTTACGCCTCAGGATGTTAAATCCATTGCCATGGATGTGCTACGCCACCGCATTGTGGTTACCTACGAGGCGGAAGCGGAAGACATTACGGCGGAGAATATTGTTTCGAAAATACTCAATACGATACCCGTTCCCTAGGCGGGGAGTATTATCCGATCATGGACATCAAAGCAGAGATTATCCGCAATGTTTTAAGGAAAGTACGGCAACTGGAAGTGCGTACGAATCGCCTATTGGACGGGCATTTAATGGGGGTTTACCGGAGTATTTTCAAGGGCCAGGGCATAGAATTTGAGGAGGTGCGGGAGTACACCGTTGGCGATGACGTCCGTTCCATTGATTGGAATATAACGGCGAAGATGAATCGTCCTTTCATCAAGAAATTTCGGGAAGATCGGGAATTAACGGTTCTGCTCCTCATCGACATCAGTGCTTCCCTGGACTTTGGGAGTATGGAACTCAGTAAGCGGGAAGTGGTCACGGAACTCGCCAGTTTACTGGCATTTTCTGCCAATCGCAACAATGATAAGGTCGGTCTACTACTTTTCTCCGATCGCATCGAAGGCTTTGTGGCTCCGGACAAAGGCCGTAGACATATTTTACGTATTATTCGCGATATTCTTTTCCACGAACCGATGGCTCGGGGGACGGATATAACGGCTATCCTTCGCCATCTCAACGGTATACTTAAAAAGCGGGCCATTATTTTTCTGTTGAGTGATTTTTTACAACAGCGATCCGATGCGGGGAAATTAATTGACGCCCTGGAAATTACCAATCGGCGCCACGATTTAGTTTGCATAAAGATTGAAGATCCCCGGGAAGGAGATTTGCCCGATTTGGGTTTGGTGACCTTTCGAGATCCGGAAACGGGGGAAGTGTTATGGGTTGATACTTCGCAGAGGGAATTTCGGGAACGGTATGGATTGGAGCGGTATCATCGGGGTAAACAGTTGGAAGAACGGCTTAAAAAGTCGGCCATTGATTTACTGAAAATCGATACCCGGGAAAATTATTTACAGGCTCTGGAGCAATTTTTGAAGCGACGTATTTTTCGCCGACGCTGATACTTTAAAAATTTTTACGATTTACATCATTATTTTTTCTTGACTTTTTTTATATTATAGAATAATACCTCGACTAGTAATGGATGTAGAGGGAAAGAAAAAGGGCTTAACGCTAATAGAATTAGTGGTTGCCGTTGCTTTTACGGGGGGTCTCGTGATGGGATTTGTTCCCCGCGTAAAGGATTTTGTAGAAACTTCCCGGCGAAATAGGGGAGCTAATTCTCTGAAGAAAATTGCGTTGGCCTACCGCCATTACTGTGATGACGACATTAACGGTCGCACCATTAGTGATGCTAATCGGGGGAAGGATTGGGCTATTATTTTGGCCCAGGGTGGTATTTTAGACGATCCCAGTGTCTATTGTTTTTCCCACGATAGGAGGGCGTCGAAGGTCATTAAGAAAACGATTGTGGATGCCAAGAAAGAGGATCACAACGCCTGGGAAGGGGAAAACGACATTGAATTTAGTGTATATTTGATCAATAACCTTCCGGTGAAGGCGCCTCCGGGGACTACTCCCATTGCCTTTACCCGTGGTATTCCTGAAGTTTCTCCGAAAAAACCTTCCCGTTGGCCGACTACGGGAGTATACGGTGATCAGGGGGGATACATTGCCTATTTGGATGGCCATGTGGAGTGGTACGGTGATTTAGGTACGGAGGAGCATGGGAAATTGGTGGCCTGGGGAGATGGCAAAACCATGACCAACGACATTCGGAGAACGATTCCGTCTACGGCGAAGATATTGAGTGCGAATGGAAAGGTTCATGAACCGGGGACAGGGGATTCCAATTAATTTCGAGGATAAAAAAAATGAAAATAAATATTAAGGAAAAAATAAAAAAAGGAAAAGCGTTTACGCTGATCGAGTTAGCCGTTGTCATCGCGATTATTGCGATTTTGATGGCATTTGTTTTACCGGCCATTGGGAATGCTGTGGAGCGGGCGAAGAAGGGTAGTGCGGAAAATGCTATGAAACAATTTGCTAAGGCTTATCTGTTGTATCGGCAGGATAAGGGTGATTTCCCCGCAGATGCGACGACTGCAAATTTGGAAGCGTTTGCCACATTGCTTGCCAGAGAGGAATATTTAAATGATCCCAATTTCTATATTTTATCGGTGGATTCCATCCCTAAACCGATAAGAAAAACCATTCTTGATGGGCAAGCTCTCGTGGACAAAACCGCGACCACCAGCGAGGCTTTTCCAGCTCCGAAGAAATTCAGCATAGAAGTTATCGTCGGTCTGTCGGAGAGTTGCCCGGAAAATACGACGCCCATTGCCTACACACGGGGTTTAGAGGGTTCTTTTTGGAATGGGGACGCTGTTTTTGGGGCAAAAGGGGGATACATTGCCTTCCTGGATGGACAGGTAAAGTGGTTTGCCGATATAAGCGGTAAACTGATGAAGGCGGATATGACCGCTGTAGCGAGTAATATAATGGACGCCATACCCAGCGGTGCGCGTATTCTTAAAAGTGACAATACGGTAACGAATAAACCGTAAAATGATAATAAAAAAATTTAGAAAAGGAAATAATTATGAAAAAAATAAAAAATCGTAAAGCGTTCATGCTGATGGAGTTGATTGTCGTTGTGGCGGTGATTGCCATACTAATGGCCATTATCATTCCGGCGGCACAAAAGGTTCTTGTGAGTGCGAGAAAAGCAAAGGCAAGTACGTCTATGAGACAAATTGCCGAAGCCTATTCCCGTTACTATAATGAGCATTCCATCATACCGGCGGCGACGAGTGCCGCTGATATGGCGCTAAAGTTAGCCCAGGCGGGGGAAATTAACAATGCCAATGCATTTATTTTCCCTGGAGACAAAGCCGCTGCGGAAGTTCTTGCCCAGGAAATTTATCCCCTCGATGCGAATAAATACCCTTGGGAGGCCGGTAAACCTCTGAGTGTTGTTTTGATATGTAACATTATGGCTGGGCTTGCCCCGGAGATGGTACCCGTAGCCTATTCCCGAGGTCTAAAGGATGATGGGACCTGGGATGCCACCAATGGTGTATACGGCACCGAGGGAGGATTTATTGCCTTTCTCGATGGCACGGTCACTTGGTTCACGAATTTGAGTGAGAAAAAAATTCCTCTAGGCGGCAGTACTGGCTCAGGTTTCGATTTCGGTATGCCTACAATTCTTAGCGAAATAGGCGCAACGGCATTGGATGGCAATGTCCCGGCGGCCGCATCATAACTTTTTTTCATAGGGAAAAAGCCAATGTTCTGATATCTTTATCGTTGATTTTCTTTTATTTTCGTAAACCCTTCCCCGGGAAGACCTAAAATTAGGAATTCGTGGGGATTTTTTTTCGCTAGAAATTAGTTAAGAGGAATTTGTTTTGCGATGGGGTATTAATCCTCACCATCATCGCCGATGGCTTCGACGGGACAGCTATTCATCGCTTCCAAACAGAGTTCGATTTCCTCCTTCGAAGCGGGTTGTTTTTGGACAAATGTTCCACCTGCCTTTGCCATGGCGAAAAATTCGGGAGCCAAATTGCGACACATATCGCAGTCGATACACTGGTCCGTAACGTAGAATTTCCCGGGTACATTTTCCC
>JAISMD010000083.1 GCA_031276935.1 Puniceicoccales bacterium | reverse complement strand
GTAAGAACGGAAACACATTCCCGAAGGGAAATTTTTAAGTTGAGCTTTTTTAGCGGGGTTCTTTAATAACTCTGCTATGGCTGTAAATAATGGAGATGAGACTCCGATGATGCGTCAGTATAACGCTCTGAAAAAATCACTATCGTCCAATACATTGCTACTTTTCCGTCTCGGTGATTTCTATGAATTATTCAATGAGGATGCGCATATTGGTTCTAGGGTCCTCGGTATCACATTGACGAAGCGGCAAAATATACCCATGGCCGGAATCCCCCACCATTCCGCCGATTCCTATATCGAGAAATTGATTCACGGAGGGTATAGGGTTGCCATTTGCGATCAAACGGAGGTCGCCCGTCCGGGGAAAATCGTCCATCGGGAAATTTCAAGAATACTTTCCCCGGGAACGCTCATCGGTGAAAATTTACTGAATCCGAAACATAATCAATATTTATTGAGTCTCAAATTCCATGGTAACGGCGTTTCCGTAGCCTGGATAGAGGTTTCGACGGGGGAATTCCAGATCGCCGATGGCAGTGATTTGAACGATTTGGCCCATCTTATTTTTAGTCTGGATCCCCGGGAGATTGTCCTTGACGGCGCCGATGGAGAGAAAACAAAACAACTACCTACACGGGATCAGGAAATGTTACATTCCTTATCCACCCATTGTTCGTTGAATGAATTGCCCCATTACTATTTCGATCATGAATGTGGATTGGCTCTACTATTGGAAATTTTGAGGGTCAGTAATTTATCGGGATACGGTGTTGCCATGGATGATCCTGCCATTGCTTCCGCGGGAGCTTTACTCTTGTACGTTTCGGACAATTTACGGCAGAAGCCGTGTAACATTACTCGCATACGGAAGTTTCAACGGCAACGGACAATGATCGTGGATGGAAATACGGTACGCAATTTGGAACTTTTCAGGAATGGTAGGGGGACGGGAATGCACACTTTACTGTCCGTCGTTGATTACACGAAAACGGCTGTGGGTTCCCGTCTCCTTGAAAAAATGCTCATGGAACCCTCCATCGACCGGGAGGAAATTACACGACGCCACGATATTGTGGGTGGATTTTTAGATTCCATGGAGAAAGTTGATTCCCTGAAGAAGCGTTTGGATCAGATCGCCGACATTCCCCGCATCGTTACGCGCATTGCCAATCACATGCGTAATCCGAGGGAATTGGGAGCCCTACGGTCGACGCTATCCCAGCTCCCCGAAATCGTTTCCATAGTGAATCATTTTGAGGCAGAGAAGGTTAGGCAATTGGCCCAAGGGGTTCACCTGCTATCCCATTTGCTCGACCTACTCCAACGTTCATTGGCGGAGCGTTTACCCAATGACATCGGTGAAGGCGGTTACATCTGCGATGGATTTGACGAACAGGTGGACCATTTGAGAAAGTTGGTTCATCACAGTAACGAGTGGCTCTGCGAATTGGAGCGGGACGAACAACGGCGAACGGGAATTAGGAATTTACGGGTTAAATATAATAACAATTTTGGCTATTTCATTGAGGTTACGAAATCCAATTTAAACCTGGTACCCGCTGATTACATACGGCGACAGACGACGGTGAATGCGGAACGCTATGTAACCGAATCCCTAAAACAGAAGGAACAGGAAATTTTATCGGCGAACGATCGTCTCATCGCCTTGGAACAAGAATTGTTGAAAAAAATTATCCACCACATTTTAGAGGAAAGTGTATCGCTTTACGAAACGGCGGAGGTTTTGGCAGAAATCGATGTGCTAAGTGGTTGGGCACAGCTAGCGAAGCGTTGGAATTACTGTAAACCGGAAATTGTGGATGATTGTGTACTGCACATTGAGGAAGGGCGTCATCCGGTAATCGAAAAAATGATTAGGGAGTCGGAGAGAACGGTGGCGGGTATGCGTGATTTTATCGCAAACGATACTTCCCTTTCTTCGAATGAAACTCAAATTGCATTGGTTACGGGTCCGAATATGGCAGGGAAATCGACCTATATTCGCCAGGTTGCGTTAATTGTTATTTTGGCACAGATGGGTTGTTGGGTACCGGCTCGTAGCTGTCAACTGGGGTTGGTGGACCGTATTTTTTCCCGCATCGGAGCCAACGATGATCTGGCGAGTGGGACGTCCACGTTCATGGTGGAGATGAATGAAACGGCTAATATTTTGAATAATGCGACGGAACGAAGTCTGATTATTTTGGATGAGGTCGGTCGGGGAACGAGTACCTATGATGGATTAAGTATCGCCTGGGCAATCGTGGAATTTCTCCATGAACATTGGCGCTTTGGTCCACGAACCCTATTTGCGACCCATTACCATGAACTAACCCAATTGGCTAAGGATCTGAATCGGGTCAAAAATTTCCACGTCGCGGTTAAGGAATGGAACGGGGAAATTATTTTTTTGCGTTCCATAGAAAAAGGTGCTTCGGATAAGTCCTACGGCATTCACGTCGCCCAATTGGCTGGGATGCCCCCTTCGGTCATTCAGCGGGCCAACGAAGTGCTGGGGCTACTCGAGTCGGAGGGTAATATTCTCCAGGGAACGTTGCGGAAAAAAAATAGGCAAAAGCCCGAAGAACGACAATTCGATTTCGAATTTTTCGATTGAAAAATTATGTGCCTTTCGATTAAGGGGTCGTAAATTGGTCCAGCAATTGGAATTTGTAACGGTACAATAAATTGGAAACGTATGCGTGTTTGTGACGCCATTTCGGAGGAATATATTTCCCATCGATTGGGGGAAGGTTTTGGGTTTGAACGGAAGCCCTTTGATTGCATTCGAGATTCGATTCTTCCCCTTTGGAGTCCGATTTTTCGGATCCTGAATTCGACCCTATGAGTTGGGATGCCGATTGCGTAGGGAGAGGAACGATATTTTCAGTGGGTTTTAAAAATTGCGGAACGGGAAAAGGGATATTTTTGGGTTGTTCCCTTATGAGCCAACAAGTATTTAAGGTGCGAATACTCCTTTGACCTTGAAGGATAACGGTTTCTGGATCCAAATAAGGTTTGGGATAGGTGCTATGGGTTTTTGTATTTAACCAGGTATCGTCGTCCAAATGTATCCAAAGTCCTTTCTGGTCCTCAATTCTCTTCCGATCCTCATGTACGTATAAAAGGTAATAAACATCGGAACCATGTCTAATACATTTGATTTTTTCAGAGAGAAA
>JAISMD010000072.1 GCA_031276935.1 Puniceicoccales bacterium | reverse complement strand
CCGCTCAAAAATATACACAAAATTAGTACTTTTTTTATGAAACGCACAAAATCAACCCCCTTCTTTTACTTCAATTTCATTAAGTAGATCGACCAAATGATTCCCCTGGGCAATGGCGTCACTAATTTCGAATTTCAATTCCGGAATGCGGCGCAGGGGAATCTGTTCTCCCAATTCCCGCTTGATCATATGCCCGTGTTTCGAAAAAAATCGAAGCGCATCGCGGCGAACTTTTTCATCACCGATCACCGAAAATTTAATATGTGCACATTTCAAATCGGGCGTCATCATAGCATCGATGATCGTAATCGGGACCGATTCTTCTCGGAAACGGGTTCGCAACAAATGACCAATGGCGTGTTCGATGGCCTTATTGACTCGGTTAAGGTGTAGACTCATAGCATTTGGCGGTGACGAATCATCTCAAAGCTTTCGATGGTATCGCCCTCTTCGAAGGCGGAAAATCCTTCGATTTTAATGCCGCACTCAAAGCCCGAACGAACTTCAGATTGATCCTCTTTTTGCCGCTTCAGGGAATCGATTTTCCCCTCAAACAAAACCTTCGTTCCGCGGCGAACGCGAACCGGTTTATCCCGCACAATTTGTCCGTCGATGACCATACTTCCCGCAACGACGGCCCGGGCGAGATTGAATACCTGACGGACCTCCGCCGTACCCAGATGATTTTCGGAGTATTCGTAGTCGAGCAATTCCGCCATTTCTTCCCTAACCCGGTCGACTAATTCGTAGATAATGTCGTGCAACAGAACATGTACGCCCTTATTTTTAGCCAATGGAGCGACTCCATTGTCCATCTTCACGTTAAAACCAACAACGATGGCCTCCGACGAATAGGCGAATTCGATGTCATTCTTGGAAACCGCTCCTACTCCGGAATTCAAAATCTCCAATTTGACCTTATCACTTTTTATGGCTTCTAAGCAGGCCACCAATGCTTCCATCGTCCCATGCACATCACACTTAACGATCAGCTTTAGAATTTTCTGTTTCTGCGACGCCATGGCTTCAAACAGCGTTTTTACGTTATCGATTTTATGGACCGGATCCGCCTTTGCTTTGTGGTCATGTTCATTTTCTTCGGCCTGTTTTTTGGCTAATTTTTCATCCTGTACCACCTGGAAAAGATCGCCGGCATTCGGTACCCCACTCCAACCGGTAACGCGTACGGCCATCGATGGTGTCGCCGTTTTAACCGTCTCCAAACGCTCGTTCAACATGGAACGCACGCGGCAATATTCTCCGCCACAAACGATGGCGTCCCCGGGCTTTAGCGTACCTTTTTCCACGATAACCATAGCCGTAGCCCCACGGCCAACATCGATCCTGGATTCAACGACCACGCCGGAAGCAGGACATTTATAATCCGCTTTCAACTCCATTATCTCCGCTTGGAGAAGGACCAGGGAAAGTAATTCATCGATATGGGTTCCCTTCAGTGCGGAGATTTCGATGCATAGGGTATCGCCTCCCCATTCCTCCGGAGTAATACCCCGCTGTTGCATCTGCTGCTTGACCCGATCCACATTGGCACCCTTTGCATCCATTTTATTGATGGCAACGACAATGGGGATATTCGCTTTTTGTGCGAACTTTAGTGCCTCGTCGGTTTGCGGCATAAATCCGTCATCGGCGGCTACGACGAGAATGGCGACATCGGTCACATTGGCTCCCCGTTGCCGCATATTGGAAAATGCTGCATGGCCCGGTGTATCGAGAAAAGTAATTTTCTTGCCTCCGTGATCGACCTGGTAGGCATCCACGTGCTGTGTAATGCCACCCGCCTCTCCGGACACGACACTGGCGTGGCGAATGGTATCCAACAGGGTTGTTTTCCCATGGTCCACATGTCCCAAAACGCATACCACCGGAGGTCGTATTTGCAATTCCTTCGGAGCTTCTACTTTGACTTTGGTCGTGGTCGGTTTAGTCGGATCGGACTTCTGGCGAATTTCCAGTTTGAATCCATGTTTTTCCGCAATGTGAATCGCAACATCGTCGGCAATCTGCTGATTCATGGAGGCAAAAATCCCCCGGCCCATGAGTTCGGAAATTAACTGAAAAGGTTTGAGTCCAATCTTCTGCGCAAAATCGCGGACAATGAGTGGCGCTTTACAAATCAACGACTTCAATTCCGTAGCCTGATCGCCTTCCTGTCCCGGGACCCCTGTTATTTTTATGGCATTGAAAGGCTCGTTTTTGGAATTCTTTGGCGTGAATTGAAACCGAACCGTAGGCGCAGTACGTTTCTCATCGAAGTTGGCCATTGGTGTTCTCCTACGGATACCATTGGTGGCCATTTCTCTCCCCTGATCCTGGGCCGAAATTTCCGTTCGCGACGGCGATTGCCCCTGGGTCGATGGGAGCACCATTCCCTCCACATCGCTTTCAGAAGCCACATTTTCGTCCTTTGTCGGGAGCGGTAAAGTGGAGGGGATTTCGATTTTCGATTCAATTTTATTTTTACCCTTTTCGCTCAAAAACGGTAGGGGCGGAGGAGTTGCTTTGGGAAGAGGAATTTTTATGAAACCTTTGGGTGGACTTCCGTGGGCATTGGCAATAATGACCCCACTCTCCTTCCCTTCAGCTGCCTCAACCAATTTCCCCTTTTCTTCCTCGATGAATGGGGTAAAATTTCCCCCCGGGGATACGGGTTTCTCCATCGTTTGATCTTCCGGTGTATTTTCTCGGGGAAAGTCTTTTGCGCTAATTTTTTTCCCATCGTCCTTTCCCTTCGACGGTGTAATTTTTTCGCTTACCGGTGGAGATTTTGGAGATACGGTAACCGCATTTTTGGAACTATTCTTGGAACTATTTTTCAGTTCTTCGATGAGTGCATTGGCATAGATGTTGGGAATGGAACTGGAGGCACTGGCAATTTTTAACCCCCGTTCCTGAAGGAGTTGCATGACCACTTTACTGTCCATGGCCAAATCCTTCGCTAACTGGTATATTCTGACACTCATGCTTATCCACTAAGAATTCTTGAATTTCCCTATATTTTCAAGTATCAATTGTGCTTCTTCCTCAGAAAATCCCGCGTCCTGTAAATCCCCGGGCGCCACGTCGTCGAAAACATCGACATCGGTAAATCCACAGGCCACCAATCGTTGAGCTAAATCACTGTCAATGCCCGGGATATTATTGAGTCCGGCCTGGGCCTGCTGAATTTTCTTATTGAGATTTTTCTCCTTTTCCGATTCCGCTTTTTTGATATCGAGTTTCCAATTCATGAGGCGGGAAGTTAGGCGGGCATTGAGTCCCCGCTTACCGATCGCAACGGCTAAATCTTCCTCTCCGACTTCAAAACTAATCCGACGACCCTCCTCATCGACCTTTATATTACGCGGTATGGCAGGATGGATTGCTTCCTGTAAAAATTCTATGGGATTATCGAAGTAGCGAATGACATCGATTTTCTCGCCACCGAGTTCTTTCACGATACTCCGAATCCGCACGCCCCGGGCTCCGACACAGGAACCGACCGCATCTACCTTGGGATCCGTACTACGGACGGCGATTTTGGTACGGTAACCGGGTTCCCGGGCCATACTGTAAATTTCGACGGTACCGTCAGCGATTTCGCTCACTTCGATTTCAAGCAAACGGCGAACGAAACGGCTATGGGAACGGCTGAGAATAATTTCGGGACCATGTTGGGTTTGGTCGATTTTGAGAAGGAGGCAGCAAACACGATCGCCGGGGATATATTCTTCCCCGGGAATTCTCTCCTTATAGGGGAGAACGGCCTCCGACTTTCCCAGTTCGACGTAGATATTTCCGGCATCCTGGCGGCGGACGATACCGGTGACCACGTCGCCGACGGAATTCTTAAAATCCTCGTATAATTTTTCCCGTTCGAAGTGGCGGATTTCGTGGAAGATCATTTGGCGAGCCCCCTGGGCAACGATACGGCCGAGGAGGGAGGGATCGATTTCCTTTTCGAGGACGTCACCAACGGTTACATTAGGGTCAATTTCCTGGGCACGGGAAACATGGATTTGAGCTTGCGGGTCACTGACGGAATCGACGACTTCGAGGACAGACCAAGCTTTAAGGTGGCCTGTTTTAGGATTAATTTCGACGCGTACGTCATAGCCAGCGTTAATACTTTTGAGGGTGGCGGCACGGATGGCATCGGCGATAGTTTGAATCATATCGCTCCGAGGAATACCCTTTTCTTTTTCCATGTATTCAAGTACGGCTAAAATTTCGCTACCGGTTTTCATAACAAAGGTTTTAATTTACGGAAAAAAGAAAGCGGAGAAACGATTACCCCGCCCTATTCTTCACGTAAAGTTTTCGACTGGGTTAAAAATTTAGGGAAAAGGTATTAAAAGGTCAAGAAAAATATTCTTTCGAGGAGAATTGTTCGGTATAAGAATTTGAGCGAAGAAAGGGAATCAGAACTTATTTTACGAACGCCGACTTCTGCGACGATTAAATTTTACTAATTCTAAAAATTATCAATTTCCGATTAAAAAAAATTAAAAAATTCTACGTTCCGCCGGTGCTGTAGTGGTAAAGTATGACCAAAGAGCCGTCGTCGCTTGTGTAATTATTCTTTACATCGCCGCCACAGGAAGTAATGATATCATAACTAGAACTGGATGGTGGTATCGCTTGGCGAATGTCGTTCGTGTAACCGGATTTGTCCCATTTCAAAAACTTAGCCGGTTTCGATCCGTCGAACCAAACAACGTGCCCGTCGCAGTAAATCACATAGCCGCCGCTGGAACCATAGAGCCCGGCTTTTTCGTCCCATTTTCCGTTTACTTTCAGGCCTCGGGTGAAGCCAAAGGGCGTCGTATCGAGCGGGACATTCGCCGGTAAACCTGTAACTACACAGTAGCTGAGGCA
>JAISMD010000038.1 GCA_031276935.1 Puniceicoccales bacterium | reverse complement strand
ATATCGCTTCGAAGGGAAAGCAGAGTTTTGTCGCCAATTGGAAGAAGTCTTTAGTTACAAATAATTTTAAAGAAATTTTTTCCAACCGATGGGATTTCATCCCGCCATCGGCTACAAGGAATGGAGTTATATTTCAAAGGGGAAGAGATTTTTCTTTCGAGGTTCAACGAAGGGCAATTTCTTCTCCCAATTGCTTTTAAGAAGCCGGAATGGATCGGGCTATGGCCATAAAATCACCGGCTACGAGGGAAGCGCCACCGATCAATCCCCCACAAATATCCCGCTGGGCTAGAAGTTCCGCCGCATTATCCGGTTTCATGGAACCGCCGTACAAAATGGCTATTTTTTTCCCGACTTCGGGGAATTGTTTTTCCAACAAATGACGGATAAAGGCATGCATTTCCTGGGCCATGGACGGGGTCGCCGTCTTTCCCGTACCGATCGCCCAAATCGGTTCGTAGGCAATGATCAAATTGTGCTCCCGAATCCCTTCCAATGCTAAATCCATTTGCCGTTCGATGACCTCCTTAGCCGCTCCCCGTTCCCGTTCCGCTAAAGTTTCTCCCAGGCATAGAATGGGCGTCAATTGGTGGCGCTGGGCAATATCGATTTTATTCCGAATTAACGCATCCGATTCCTTGAAAATGCTACGCCGTTCACTGTGGCCGATAATGACATAACTCACCCCCAAATCCCTGAGCATGGATGGCGAAATCTCTCCGGTAAACGCCCCTTCTTCCGCGGCATATAAATTCTGCGCCCCCAGGGCGATTGGGGAGTCTTTTAGCAAAGCCGATAGGCGATCCAAACTCGTAAAAGGCGGACAAATGGCTAAACGAACCTCCCTTTGGAGGGGAGATTTTTTCACCGACGCCACAAGTTCCTCCACCAATGGGAGGGATTGGGATGGCGTTTTATTCATTTTCCAATTACCGATAATTAAATATTTTTCATCCATAAAATTCTCAAATAAATTGTCTCAAATTTTCCCATAGATGTTCCAGGGCTACGGGTAATACCTTCGTCCCCCCGATAACGGGCATAAAATTGGTATCCCCATCCCAACGGGGAACCAAATGGCAGTGTAGATGTTTCGGAATCCCGGCTCCGGCCGCCGTCCCTAGATTGATACCCATATTCATTCCATCCGGGGATAGGGCACGCTGCAACAGATTTTTAGCCCACATAATGGTGGCGAAAAAATCGTTCAACTCTTCGGGCGTCAGTTCTTCCGGATCTTGAACTTCCCGCCGGGGCAGTACGAGTAAATGACCCGCATTGTAGGGATATTTATTCAAAACAACGAAACTGAAAGGTGTTTTCCGTAGGAGTAACGATTTACGTTCATCCCCGTTATTGAGGACGTCCAGAAACGGACTATCGGCCGACGACGTTTTCGTCCTATTCATATAATCAATGCGCCAATAGGCATGTAAGTACTCCACGGTCGAATTATAGTAGCTTTTCGTTTTTGCGGCAATATATATCTTGACACTATAAAAACTTTTTCAAAGAATCGCGCCCTAATCACTGTAAAATCATGGCAAAAACGAAAGAAGAAGTCCAAGAAATTATACGGGAAATTATTAGTGAAATTGTTCCCGATGAAAATGTCAGTCTTTTAAAACCGGAAATCCCCCTGCGGGAACAGTTAGATTTAGATTCCATGGATTTTTTGGACATTGTCATGGAACTGCGTAAACGCTACTCCATCGAAGTCCCGGAAGCGGATTATCCCCGCCTGGAATCCCTCGACAGTTGTGCCGATTATTTAGCCGATCGCTTCCAGTAGTGATGGTTTTGTATCCCAATTTCAAATTCGAAATCACCCACCAAGATCGCCTCACCCAGGCGCGCTGTGGTTTACTGACGACTCCCCACGGTACCATCGAAACGCCGGCCTTTATTTTCTGTGCCACCAAGGGGGCGATGAAGTCGGTTACGACGCAACAAATGGTCGAAGCGGGAGCGGAAATTATTTTATCCAATACCTACCATCTTCTCCTCCAACCGGGATACGAACTGGTGGCACGCCATGGAGGTTTACATCAAATGCTCCACTGGGAACGGCCAATGTTGACCGATTCTGGAGGTTTTCAGATTTTCAGTCTTGGGCATGGTGGTGTTGCCGATGAAATCAAGGGTAGAAATCGGGGGCCAATGGCAAAAACGCTGTTGCACATCGATGAAGGTGGAGCCCATTTTCGCTCCCACATCGACGGCCGTAAAATCTATTTGACGCCGGAGGAATCGATTAAAATTCAGAGGGGATTGGGAGCCGATCTCATCCTCGCCCTCGACGAATGTACGCCCTTCAAGGCCGATAAAATTTACACGGAACGTTCCATGGAACGCAGTCACCGCTGGGAGTTGCGCAGCTTCCGGGAATTCGCCGCACAGAATGACGGTCGCCAAGCGTTATACGGGATTATTCAGGGAGGCATTTACGACGATTTGAGGAAACGGAGTGCCGATTTTGTGGGTGAACAGGATTTTTTTGGTCAGGCGATTGGGGGGAGTTTAGGGGGTTCGAAGGAGCAGATGCACCACATCGTCGCCATAACCTGCCAATATAAACGAAGGGATCGCCCGACGCATTTACTCGGAATCGGAGGGATTTCAGATATTTGGAACGGTGTGGCCAACGGTATCGACAGCTTCGATTGCGTCCATCCGACACGGCTGGCACGCCATGGAGGTGCCCTCGTTAATCCCCGGAAAAACGGTGGAAAAGAATATGTGAGCATGAAAAATGCACAATTTCAGGGAAAAATGTGTCCCATTGACAGCGATTGTACATGTTATTGTTGCCAAAATTTTTCCAGTGCTTATATCCATTACCTATTCAAAGCGCGGGAGATGTTGGGCGGTCAACTATTGACCATTCACAATGTAGCTTTTATGGCACGTCTCGCGCAGGGGATTCGGAATTCGATTAGGAATGGGAGTTTTACACAGGAAATGGGTGCTAGCCTACGTTCACAGATTTAAATCTTGGACCGTTCGTTTGCGTACTCCGTGGGGAAATTTTATTAATTTTTTTTACGTTTTTCTGCGTTCAAAATTTTTCCGCTGCATCGATTTTCTAGGCACAGTCCTTCGATTTTATCGCAAAAACCATGATTTTGCCCGGACGGATTTCGCCCTGATCAGCGAATATTGGCTCGATTCCCCCTTCGCCATTAGTAAGCGCTACCTCCAATTAAAATTGGAACCGGATGTCTATCAATACGGAGAAACTCCCCTGCTCACCATGGAAAAAATTGCACAATATGCCCAAATTAATGTCAATGATTGTGTCTTCGAACTCGGTTGTGGAACGGGACGTTGTGCCTTTTGGTTAGCCTATTTTAGGGCATGTTCCGTCGTGGCCATCGAACAGATCTCTGATTTCACGAGCTTCGCCCAACGCCTGCTGGCCAAAAGCCCCTTTTTAAGTGAAAAAATTCACTTCATCCAGGGAGATTTTCTCTGCACCGACCTCCAGCGCGCAACGGTTATCTACCTCTACGGCACCAAAATGGATAATAGGCAAATCGAATTGCTCATCCTCAATTTGAAAAATATTCAACCCGGTACAACCATTATTACGGTGAGCTATAGTCTGAATGAAATTATCGCCACCAGTAAAAACCATACCCTCTCCCGGGAATATTTCGAAATTATCGCCCAATTTGAGGGGGAATTTTTTTGGGGGAAAGCTACCGTCTTCATTCAGAAAAAATGTTCCACCATAAACCCTAGTTGACATTCGTAGAGTCGACATCCGGAGAATGGTTTTGGGCATGGGGATGGGTTTTATTGTATACCGATTGGATCAGCTTTGAATGCACGTGGGTATAAATTTGGGTGGTCGACAGATGGGCATGGCCAAGGAGTTCCTGTACCAGGCGGAGATCCGCACCGTTGTTCAGCATGTGGGTCGCGTAACTGTGGCGCAATTTATGGGGACTAATATCCATGGGTAAATTGCCGTGATGTAGATAAAATTTGAGGCGATTTTGTACCTGTCGCTGCGTCAGGCCTTCATTTTTTTCACTGCGAATGATCAATTGATCCCGCCGAAGAACGGTCCCGGTTTCATCCAGGAAACGGCGGAGCGCAGCAACGGAATACATCCCAATGGGACAAATGCGTTCCCGATTACCTTTTCCCTTTACCTTTGCCAAATGGCGTTCGAAATCGATATCGCCGTAGTGCAGCGATAGGAGCTCCCCCAAACGCATGCCGCTGTTGTAAAGTAATTCCAAAATAAGCCGGTCCCGTAAAAATATAAATTTCGAAATCTTTCCCTCCCCGAAGAGTAATTCGGGTAAGCGGAGGAGTCGGGCGACATCCTGTTGGGATAAAATTTTTGGCAATATTCTATCTTTCTTTGGACCTTTCAGGTTTTCGAAGGGATTGTGGGGCAATATATTCTCCTTTTTGAGGAAGGAAAAGAGTGTCCTAAGTCCCGATAAACGATTGGCTACGGTTGATTTTTCATGGTCACGGAGTAATTCGATGAGGTATTGGCGGACGGTAAATTCATCCACCTGTTCCCAGCAACGAATGGTGGTATAGCGTTCCAAAAATTTGATAAAATATTCGATGGAAATGAGATAATTTTCCAGTGTGTGGGGAGATAGTTGCCGTTCCAGCTCCAAAGAACGGATAAAGGAGGCGTAGGGGAAGGAAACTGATGGACAATTTTTCACAAAACTCGGAGCGAAAACACTAATTGGACTTGACGGAATGTCTACTTTTTAATTGCTAGGACCATGGCAAATCGAGACGATCGCATTGGGGAAAAT
>JAISMD010000028.1 GCA_031276935.1 Puniceicoccales bacterium | reverse complement strand
CCCTACTCATTCTCCCGCTTTTCAATAAACTAACGCCCCTCCCCGAAGGCGAATTGAAGAATCGCCTCATGCGGCTCGCTGAAAATTTACATTTTCCTATCGCAAAGATTTACACAATGGACGGTAGTAGACGTTCGGCGCATTCGAATGCATTTTTCACGGGGATTGGAAAATTCCGCCACATTGTATTTTACGATACGCTCATCCAATGCTCTTCCACGGAGGAAATTACAGCCATTTTAGCCCATGAAATCGGTCATTACCGCCGCCACCATATCCGCACCCATCTCCTCATTGAAGCTGCGACGACCTTTTTAGGTTTTGCTTTTTTATATTACTGTTCCACGGGGGATTGGTTATTGAAAAGCTTCGGTTTCGATGCAACGTCGGAACACATTTTTGTTCCACTTGTTCTGATTTTTTCCGTTGCAATGCCGGGGATAACGTTTTGGTTCGAGCCTTTTTTCAATCACTTTTCCCGTAAACACGAGTACGAAGCGGATCGTTTTACCGGCGAAGTTTTAGGGGAATGTGGATCTCTCATTTCCGGGCTAAGGAAATTACACAAAGAAAATTTAGCCAATTTGACGCCTCACCCAATTTTCACCGCATTCTACTATTCCCACCCTACGCTCCTAGAACGGGAATCCGCCCTAAGAAAATGGGAACAATATGAGCGATAATCTGACTCAAAGCATTAAGCGCTACGCCAAAGCAATGCCGACGATGGATGCCATCATCGAAATGAAAAAGACATCGCGGGGGCAAGCGGTTATTCACCGTCGTCTCAGTTTTGAACAATTGGATAGGGGCATCGACCAATATGCTGCCAAATTTTCCAAGGAAGGCATAGAACCAGGATCCCGCGTACTCATGTTACTGCAACCGGGATCGAAGATGATCTGTGCATTTTTTGCACTCATACGCATCGGAGCCATTCCCATAATCATTGATTCCGGCGTGGGGAGAAAGGAATTGGTTTCCCTGAGTAATTTTTCGAAGCCGGATTTCATTCTTTGTTTTCCCAAGATCAAATGGCTCATCAACTGTCGCCTACTCAACATTCGAGGCAAAATTATTGCAATCGGACGTTTTTTTACAAAATCCACAACGGCGGCCGAGACGATGCGGGACAGCGATCCCGAGGAAACGGTGGCCATTCTTTTTACATCGGGATCGACGGGGAGAGCGAAGGGCGTGGTTTACAAATACCGCAATTTTGCAAGCCAATTGGACAAATTGCGGCTAACCTACCACCTTCTACCCAACGTCAAAGACGTTACATTTTTACCGGCTTTTATGTTATTTAATCCCATTTTCGGTCGCGTATCGATTATTCCCGCCATGGATTTTTCCCGTCCAGCGACTTTCCATCTCCCCAGCGTGGTGGAGACCATCGTCAATCTCTGTGCAACGAGTAGCTTTGGAGCACCTACTCTGTGGAAAAAAATTACGGATTACTGCTTAGAAAACGGTATCAAATTGCGGAGTTTAGAGCAAATTTTTCTTGCGGGAGTTTCGGCGACGGCACAGCTCATTGAAGACCTGCAAAGCATTGCGCCGAATGCAAAGATTTTTACGCCCTACGGAGCCACGGAATGTTTACCGATTTGTTCCATTTCTGGGGAAGAAATTCTAGGAGAAGTTCGTCCATTACAGGAAAATGGTGCTGGGACTTGCCTTGGGTTTCCCGTTGACGACATTGAAATTCGAATCATTGCCGTAGAGGAAGGGGTGGTCGATACATTGGATGAAAGTAAAATTTTGCCGCTAGGTTTCATTGGGGAAATCATTGTTTCCGGGGAAAACGTCACCGAATCGTACGACCAATTGCCCCAGCAGACAGTCCTAGCGAAGATTCATTGGGAGGGGAAAATTTGGCACCGAACGGGAGATCTAGGTTTTTGGGACCAGAAGGGTCGTCTTTGGTTTTGCGGCCGAAAAACGGAACGCGTCATCGACGGGAAGAATGAGGAGTATTACCCCGATTGCATTGAACCGCTTTTTCATAAATACTCTGCCGTTGAACGCAGTGCCCTAATCAAAATCGAGGTAAATGGGAAAACTCGACCCGCCATAGCTATCCTTCCTAAAAAAGATCAATATCCCTTTTTTTGCTGGCAAAAACGGGCATTTCGTCGCAAATTGCAGGATTTGGCGCAATGCTTTCCCAAAACAACACCCATCCGTGATTTCTTTTTCTTCCGAAAGTTTCCCGTTGACCCGCGTCATAACGCCAAAATCCATCGCCTAATCCTAGGGGAAAAATGTTCACGACGGACACTTTTAGATTATTTTCATCGCTAATTCGAAAAAATTTCAGGAAAATTTAGGGAAATGTTTCTTTGTTTTCAACATTTTTGGCGTACGAATTTTTTTAGGGAATTTAACCGTAATGGTTGTGCCTTGGCCCTCCCGTGATGTAACGGCGATCGTCGCCCCATGGTCTCTCAAGATGCGCTGCACAATAAACATACCCAAACCGGTTCCATTTTTCTTCGAAGAACAAAAGGGTTCAAAAATCTTTCCCATATACTCCGTCGCAATGCCCGTACCTTTATCGATAAATTGTAAAATTACGTGATCATCGTCCGCTGAAATCGTAATGAGTAAGGACTTTTTTCGGGACATCGATTCCATAGCATTCTTAATAATATTGAAAAAAACTTGTTTAATTTGATTCGTATCCGCCCACACCGGTGGAATTTTATTTTTTGCAATTATTTTAATTTTAATGGCCGCATTATCCAATTCCGGTGTAAGAAATTTTATGATAAACTGCAGTAATTCCAACAAATTAGCATCCACAAATCGAGGCGCAACGGGATGCATCGCCTGTAAAAAATTTTTAATAATTCCATGCAATCGTGTTACTTCTTGTTTACAAATCGCCAACGCTCCGACCGCCTCGGAGGTATTCTGCTGCTCAATGAACGACCGCAACAATTCCAATTGTAAATTGATGGAATTGAGAGGGTTCCCTATCTCATGGGCCACACCGGCCGATAAAAGTAAAATTAAATTTGTTCTCTCATCCTCAATTTCACTCTGTTTTTGCTGTAGCGCCCGCGTAATGTCCGAAAAAATACAAATTATTTGCACCTTGTCTTCCCAAATAAATGGTACCGAATAAAACTCTAAAACCTTTTCGCTCGGATAAGTCAAATGCAATTCCGCTGTAATGGTATCCTTCCCCATTCGGCTAATATCGATCTGATGAAT
>JAISMD010000027.1 GCA_031276935.1 Puniceicoccales bacterium | reverse complement strand
CGGGACCATCACCGTTGAAGAGGCAAAGACCATTGAAACTTCGCTGGAAGTCGTAGAAGGTATGCAGTTCGATAAGGGCTATCTCAGTCCCTATTTCGTAACCGATCCCAATTCCATGGAATGCGTTCTCGAAAATGCCTACATTCTCATTTACGAGAAAAAAATTAGTGCTCTCAATGACCTGCTTCCCCTTTTGCAAACCGTCGCCCAGGGAGGAAAACCTCTGATGCTCATCGCGGAAGATGTGGAAGGCGAAGCCCTTGCCGCTTTGGTGGTCAATAAATTACGGGGGACGTTGAATGTATGTGCGGTGAAGGCACCGGGATTCGGCGATCGGCGCAAGGCGATGTTGGAAGATATTGCCATTCTGACCGGTGGTCGATTTATTTCCGAAGACCTGGGTATTAAATTAGAAAACGTCACCGTAAACGACCTTGGCCGTGCTAAACGAATTACGATCAGTAAGGAAGACACCACCATCGTGGAAGGCAATGGGAATTCCAGTGACATTCAGGCCCGCATTAGGCAAATTCGCCATCAAATCGAGGAATCAACCTCCGATTACGATCGGGAAAAATTGCAGGAACGGTTAGCAAAATTAGCGGGAGGAGTTGCAGTTATTCGGGTCGGTGCGACCACGGAACCGGAGATGAAAGAAAAGAAAGATCGGGTAGACGATGCCCTCCATGCTACGCGAGCTGCCGTCGAAGAAGGTATATCCGCTGGCGGAAGTGTCGCACTTCTACGGGCTTCAGCGGTCATCGACAAACTCGACATCCCCTGTTCGGACGGGAAAATTGGCGCCACAATTATTAAACGTGCCATCGAAGCACCGCTACGCCAACTCTGCGAAAACGCCGGAGTAGAAGGCGGACTCATTGTCCAAGAAGTCCTCAAAATGAATGGCTCCAACGGCTACAATGTGGCTTCGGGTAAATTCGAAGACCTCATCGCGGCCGGTGTAGTCGATCCGACAAAGGTCAATCGTACCGCCCTCCAAAATGCGGCTTCCATTGCCGGTCTGCTACTCACCACGGAATGTATCGTCGCCGATATTCCCGAAGAAAAATCTTCCTGCCGTCACAGCCCCAATCCGGCCATGGACGATATGATGTAAAAAAAACACCCATACCAAAATAAAGGTCGGAACTAGAAATAGTTTCGGCTTTTATTTTGTGAAAATACTTTCCAGGTCCGAATTATTTAAATCTTTCTGCCGTATCAATAGTTTTAATAAAGGAAACTCCGTTCCGTAAATTATATCCGTCGCCCTCATTCCATAAAATCATTTAACCGTGGGGAGAAAAGTGGGGGAACATCCCCGTAATTTGTGCTTGCTAAGGCGATATTTTAGGTGATCCTGGTTGGAAGAGTACCGTGGCCAAAGAAACAAAGGAAATCCATCGCACACCACCGTTTAGCGTAGAATTTGAACAGGCCCTTCTGGCGAGTTGCATCATTGACGGCGGTCTGGATAGCATGACCATGTGTATCCAGGAGAAAATTACGTCCGATTCCTTTTATCTTCCGGCCCATGGCCTAATCTTCCGCATCCTGCTCGAACTTTACGGCTCCGGTATAGCGGTTAATGAACTCATCGTCGGGGAAAAATTAGCTGCCCGAGGTGAATTGGAAAAGGTCGGAGGCCATGACTACATCAACAGTATCACCAATCGGATTGATACGCCGGCCCACCTAAAGTACTACATTAGCCGCGTAAAGGATCTCTACCTGCTGCGGAAGATGATCGCCATCGCCAATAAAACAACGGAAGATGCCTACGGTGGTGTGGATGACGTGGGACAGTTTCTCGATGACGTCGAACAATCCATCTTCGCCATTTCCGAGAATCGTATCGCCGATTCCATCGAACATATCAAAACTCCCATCGATAATGCCGCTATTCTCATCGAACGCATGTTGCAACACCGGGGTCAAGCCACGGGAATTAGTTCCGGTTTCATCGACCTCGATCGGCTTACTTTCGGCTTCCATCCTGGAGAAATGATTGTAATCGCAGCCCGTCCGTCCATGGGGAAAACGAGTCTCGCCCTCAATATGGCCGAAAATGCAGTCATAACTAAGGATAAAAAATCAATCCCCACGCTATTCTTTAGCCTGGAAATGTCTTCCGAACAATTGGCTATGCGCCTATTGTGTAGTCGTTCCGGAGTAGATATGGCCCGCCTGCGAAACGGTTTTGTGCCGAAAAGTGAACTAACGGTCCTCAGCGCCATGGCCAAGGAACTGAAACAATCCCCATTCTGGATCGACGAATCCAGCGGGATGTCCATTACGGAATTACGTGCCAAGGCACGTCGAATGTACAATAAACATAAAATCGGACTCATCATCATTGATTATCTCCAGCTTTTGGCCAGTCCCGATTCAAAGGTCCCGCGGGAACAACAAATTAGCGAGATTTCCCGTGGAATAAAGGCAATGGCAAAGGAATTATCCATTCCGGTTATCGTCTTGAGCCAACTCAATCGCGATTCCGATAGGGAAAATCGTCAACCCCGCCTCTCCGATCTACGGGAATCCGGTTCCATTGAACAGGATGCCGATGTGGTTTTGATGCTGGCCAAACATAGGGAAAACGACGGTGATAATCAGGGAGAAGTTTTACTTGATCTCGTCACGAGGGATCTAATTATTGCAAAGCAGCGGAATGGTCCGATTGGAGTCGTCCGTCTCGCCTTCAGAAAAAATTTAACTCGATTTGAAAACTATGCCCAGGAAAACAATACCTAATCTTGCCCTTTGTTCATTTTTAGTAATGAATCTGGTTTCTTTTAGAGGGACTCCTATCTTTGCGGAAAAATTTACTTCCGAAGGAAACGGAAAGACCGTTTTTTCTTCCTATCAGAAAAAAAGTGAACAACAAGGTACCGCAACCATCGCAAAGATCAGGATTATGGTCGACGGTAAAGAGGCAAAGAACGAAGACTTTATCCGTTCCCACATCAAACGATGCGAAGGGGATCCGTTCAATCCCTACATCGGTGACGAAGCCATCCATGCCCTAGCGGCAGTCAATATTTTCGACGATATTTACCTATCCGCGGATCAAAATAATGAGGGGACTTTGGATCTAACCCTATCCATGGTGACACGTCCGAAGATCCGGGAAATCGAATTCCCCCATGAAAAAATCCATAACAAACGGCTTAGAAAGGAAATAAGAACGGAGCGGGATGCGTACCTCAACATGACCTCTATCAATGACGATAAACAAACGATTTTCCGCCATTACCAGGGCCAAGGATTTCCGCAACCAACGATCTTTTCCACGGTTGTTCCAACGGAAGATCCAAAGTATGTGAAGGTCATTTTCGACATTATTCCTGGGAAGGCGCAGCATATTTCGACGATTCGTTTTGTTCATTTTGGTGACGTAAAAACGGAAAAAATTCGCAAAAAAATGCTCCTCAAAACCTGGTCTATTCTTTCATTTTTTACGAAAAAAGGTTATTTCATCGGCGACCTACTCACCATTGATCGGGAAATGATGGTCAATGAGATCGCTAACGCCGGTTATTTGGACGGAAAAATTGTTCGCGCCGAACTCCGATTCGACGAAAAAAAGAAGGGGATTTTAGAATTTACAGCCGAACTCGGACAACGGTATTTTCTCGGAAAGATTGAGTTCACGGGAAACAAAATTTATTCCGACGATAAAATCCACGCATTACTTTCCAATTTAAAGGAAGGGGATCCATTTTCCCCAGAAAATATCGCCGACGCCTCGGAAAGGATTCGCAATTTTTACACCGCCAATGGCTATATCAACAGCGACGTCACCGTCGAAAAAATCCCCACTTTCCGGGACAACAAAATTGCCGTAAAATTTACAATCACAGAAGCTCCGCTGACCTATGTCGGTTCCGTTGCCATCGGAGGTAATTACAAAACGAAAAATAAGGTCATTCTCCGGGAACTATCCCTTGCTCCCGGTGATAAATTCAACCACACCAAGATGCGGCAGAGCGAAAATCGCCTGCAGAATACCGGTTTTTTTGAAAGCGTGGTTTGCGACATTACCGATGGAGACGTGCCGGATCATAAACATATCCAAATCGATGTGAAGGAAAAAAATACGGGGAATATACAGGCCGGTGGCGCCATTAGCGCAAAAAATAATCAATGCATTTTTCTGGAAATTTCCCAATCAAACTTTGATTTACTCGGTTCCAAGGCAAAATTTCAAGGTAGTGGTCAAAAAGCCCGTGCCCGTATTCAGGTTGGAAATCGGATGAGTCAACTGCGGTTTTCCTTTGAGGAACCCTATCTTTTCGACCGAGAATTAGCCTTTGGTGTAGATGTTTTCGGGAATAAAACGAAGTACCGTCAATCGGATAGCAATTACAGTGGACCGGACTACGAACAAACGGATATCGGTTTCGAGCCCTACTTTCGCAAACGCATCTATGAATTATGGAGTGGGCGTCTGGCCTATAATTTTACCCACAAAAACATTCGTAACGTCAGCAACGATGCGGTTCAACCGCTTAAAGATGAAACCGGAAAACGCAATTCTTCCCGCATTAAATTCGCCGTTGAACGGGATACTCGGGATAATTATATTTTCCCGCGAACGGGGAATTTCCTCAGCCTAGGTACACAATTTGCAGGACTTGGGGGACAGACAAAATTGTTTTCCTTGGATTTACATGGAACAAAATGGATAACGATTTCCGAAAAATACGACCATAATCTCGCCATGGCCCTAAAAATGGGCACTATTTTCCCTTTTGCCGGTAAACAAACTCCCTTTTCGGAACGTTATTTTCTTGGTGGTGATAGTTTGATGCGCGGTTTCGAATTCCGTGAAATTTCCCCAAAGGACTCGAAAGGCAACAGTTTAGGCGGAAATTCTTTTATCTACGGCTGTCTCGAGTACACAGCCAATCTCTTCGATGATTTTTACCTCGCCGCTTTTACCGAAGTGGGCAATGTAAACGCTCAACATCGCCTGTTCAAGCATGGATTAAACGTTGATGCCGGTCTCGGATTGCGCATATTTATTGCTGGAATGCCCCTTCGCCTCGACTGGGGATACCCCATACGTTGCGGCAAAGATGTGAAAAAAAATGGCGTTCAATTTAATTTCTCCTTCGGCCTGTCTTTTTAAAAGATTATAAAAAAATCTTAATTAAAATTTTGCAAAACTAAATCTTAATACCTATTTTTAAATAATTTTTACGGCCAAAAACCAGTTTTTTGGAAATGATTCGGTTCCGTTTTTGCGGGAAATCATTGACATTTTTTTCCCAGTGTTTAGTCTTAGTTTTAAGATGGAGATTGTATGGAAAAAACTAGGGAAGCTTTTTGCAGGGCTTGGAATTTTTCTTATTTTTTCGAATGGACCCGCTTTTTCGGCAAGTGAAAATGTGGATAAAATTTCCGTGCCCATGGTCAGAGAACAGCGGTTTCTGTCCAATGGCCCCGTGGGAATGGAAAATCTTTTTCCCTCCACAACGCCCCAATCCGAAGCAATAAAACCGACTTCCGATCATCACCGCTCGGAAAAGGAAATGGGAAGATCTTTTCAGAAAAAAGTTATAACCGCCATAAGTAGAAAAAATGCTTTTCTTCTCATGAGTCTTGTTTCCCTACCTAAACGAAAAGCCTGTTTCGGTGCGGTTAAACGAATTCACGACAATATGCAAAGAAACGTACGACGCCAAAAAGTTTGGTTAAGGGACTTCATTTTAAAACAATCCTATGATATGCGCCTCAAATTTGCAAATATCGTAGCCCGATCGCCTTTTTTAAAACAAAATCCGTACTTCCAATCTCTCTTTGCCATCGTTGTCAATACTTTACCCAGAGAGCAGGGACATCTTTCTGCCCTTTTCCAAAAAGGATTAATAATGAATACCTCCGACGGAGCCGGCACCGCTGACAGAATTTTATTAGAAAGCGAAATATTATACAACGCACAGGTAATAAACGATGAGGTTTTGAGTTCCGAGACCGATTACTTCCCGAGTTTATCGTCTTCTCTGCCCAGTTTTCGTTTCCCGGCGATGGAAAACGAAACGCCCTATCCCGATGATCCTCAAAAAACGCCCCATGATATTTTAAATTTCAGCACAGAAACCGTTCATAGTCCCAGTTCATTTCCTCCCTTTTCAAGTCCTTTGCTGTGGGAATATGACGAATCACATCTCCCCAATAGCGCCCTTTTGAAGGGCATGAAACCATCGGATGAGGATTTCAATGACAACATTCTCTCCGATTTAGAAAATCTCTCCGATGCAGCGGCGGGCGATTTCCTTTCTCCGTGTTTTCCCAATAAATCCAAGTGAACGATAAAGAAGACGTTTTCCTAGCAACGCATTCTTATAGCTAATGTCCCAATCCTTTGGAAATGATGATTGTGCGTGCGATTTCGGCCAATAGAGGGTAGGCAGCACGAATACCGTAGGCCACACCACCGTTTGCCATTTTGGGATCGTCCAAAACAACGGTCACCAAAAATCGGGGCTCTTCCGCAGGGAAAAATCCCGAACAGGATGAAATGTGATGTTCACTGGAATATTTTTTCCCAATGATTTTTTGCGATGTTCCTGTTTTATAGGCTAATTTAACGCCTTCGATGGACGACGTTGCGTTTCCCGGATGGGACAAAATTTCCCGCATTTTTTTTGCAACATCCAAGTTCAGAACCCGACGAATGATATGGGGTTCCGCCCGAATAATGGTTTCTCCATTTTCGTCACATATACGGCCAATAACTTTCGGTTCCAATAAATAGCCTCCGCTCCCAATGACACCCATTGCTTGGTGGACCTGCAATGGCGTCGCACCGATTGCGTGTCCCATGGGTAACCGGGTGATGGTCAGGGAATCCCACCGTTCCACCGGCGGTAATATTCCAGCTACTTCCCCGTCAAAACCATACCCCGTCCGTGAGCCAAAACCAAAGGCCCGCGCCGCATGGTACAAACCCCGTTCCCCCAAAAGAATGGCGATCTGTGCCGCCCCACGGTTACTCGATTTGCGCAAAACATCAACGGCACTCAGCTGACCAAATTGGGTATAATCCTTGGGCAAATTGTAAGTTTTCCCGTGGTAGGAAAACGTCGCTTGATTACAATCAAAGCGCTGCTCCAATGAAAATAATCCCCGTTGAAGGGCAATGCTAAAGGGAACGATTTTGAACACCGAACCCGGTTCGTAGAAATCCGTAATGGCACGATTCCGCAGATGACTAATCTCCGATCGGTAGTAAGCGTTGCAATCGAAAGTCGGTGCGTTACATAGCGCCAAAATTTCACCCGTGGTCGGATCGCTGACAATTACGCTACCGCTTTTTGCCTTTAATTCTGCCATCGTCCGGGCCAGTGCGTTTTCGACAGTTGTCTGCACGCGTAGATCTATGGTCAAATCAACATAGGCACCGTTCTTTGTTCCGATAACAGTCTTGCGAAAGAGTGCCACTTCCTTCCGTTTTCCATCCCGCTCCGATTCTAAACAACCATCCTGTCCCCGTAGAAATTCGTCCATAAAACGTTCCACTCCGCTGACCGCAATCCCCTCCTTGTTGACAAAACCAATCACATGGCTGGCAAGTTCATTATTCGGATAGATACGTTCGTTCTTCCGACTCCCATAGACCCCCTTAATATCCAACGCCATAATCCTAGCATAGAGGTCATTGTCCTCGATCGTTGCTATCTTTTTCCAACGCAATTGCTGTTTTTTCCCCTGACGAATAAAAGTTTCACGGCGAAAATACTCCATTATTTCCTCCGAAGTTTTCCCAAGTAATACCGCCAATTGATCGATTTTATCTCGATTTTTCTGGAGATCGGTGGTGTATGGATCCACACCGATGTCTATCTTCATCGTCGTTATCGCAAGGACAAAACCATTGCGGTCGCGGATTTGTCCACGAATCGCCCTTTGAGTTTGCTTCGTCGCCCGCGCAGAATTAACAAAGTTTTTATAATAATCCCTGTCGAAATGGCACAGCAGAAGGACGCGACCGACGAGCACCACAAAACAAAAAAATAGTGAAAAAACAGTGAATATAAATCGCAGCGAAAAACGCATGGAATTCTAATGAAAATGCTCCGGAGATTTTTTTAAGAATTTGTCATTGAGCAATTCCCGTTCCCGGAGAATTCTCTGGACGATTCTCTGCACGTGCATGCGGATCCATTTCGCCGTCGGGGCTTCCAAACGATAGTCCGCCGGACCATAGGCATCGATACGTCCCTCGGCGAGCATACGATCGTTCTGTTCGAACTCCCTGTCGCTGGCAGGATTATAGACCGCAAAGGCCTTACCCCCTTGACTGCGAATCAGGGAAAAAGCAGGAATATCACTCGGTCCATCCGCAATGTAAATCATATTTTTAAAAGGAATGCGACGGTTTCGGTCCTCAATTTTCGTATTAACATCGATGGCCATATTTTTATTACTTCCCTTATTGATTTCGAAAAGACAGCGTGTCTTTTGCGTATTATCGACGACGTAGGCAATTTGTGTAATTTCCCGTTCTTCTTTTTCCGACGTAGCACCGCCATTTTCCGAAAATATCATCTGGTTCGCATTTTCATAGATTTTTTCACCTTCATCGCTCTTTTCTTCCGCTGTTTCATTGCTAAAACCGATTTGTTTTTCCGCAATTTGTTCGAGAAAACGCCGACTTTCAATCCCCATTTCGTTCTCCAAAAATTCACAGGCGAAAATATCGTCCACCCAGGGAGCAATTTTACTGCCACGAATAGTCTCCACATTACCACTGCTAACGATGTAGTGTTCAAGCGTAATGCCGTTGTTTTGACATTGTTTATCGCTTTCCACATCCTTTTTCAACTCAGAAAAAATCTCCGGAATACCCGGGTAAAATGTTAGTTGTTGACCGTATTTTGCTAATTTTTTTTTCGATAAACCGGGCAGACGCCGCATTTTAACGAGCTCCAAGAGACAATTAAGATAGGCAAGGGTCTCCGAAATTCGGATGCCGTAGCGCCGCATTTGCAAAGGAAGATCATTCACAACTTTCCAGAAAGCGGATTCATCGATGGCATATTCCCGGAAAAGAGGGGCTTGCATACACCCCGGAATTAGGGTTTTATCAAAATCCCAAATACAGGCGATTACATTCCCCGAATCATTCATCGAAATTTTAAAAATTTTTCCTAACCCAAAATGGCCTTTCCGTGCCCATTTTTGTTTGTCCAATGAAGATTTTCATTTCTGTTTTTATTTCGTGTTTGAATTTTTCATTTGTTCAATTTTATCCTCCAGCCGCTGCATGCGGATTTCGTTACGGAGTTCACGCAATTCTTCCCGTTCCTCTTTTTCCCTCCGCTTCGAGCAACAAGATCCATTTTCTTCCTCTTCGTCCGAGAGAATTACTTTGCGAAATTTCGTTTTCGGCCGACTTTCCCTGGGATTATCCCCGACGCTATGCCCCACGGCGGCACCACCAAGGCCACCCAGCACTCCTCCGACTGCAGCACCACCTTTCCCTCCAAATGCGTAGCCCATTCCCGCACCGGCGGCGGTACCGATGGCCGCACCCCCCAGCGTAGACTCCGTTGAATCGCACCCTGAACAGAGAAGAAGGAAGCATAAGGAGCCATATTTCTTCAATTGTTTCTTCATAAAAACACCACTTTTTTATTAACAGACATAATTTGCCCTTGTTATAAATGTATATGCGCATCGCCAAAAGTCAATGCCTTTCAAGGTTCTCCATCTTTCTCCCCCGAACCATGAAAGCGCTAATATTTCTGGAAAAAATTTTTCACACTGTTCCCCGTGGAACATTTTTTGGAAACGCAAAAGTTATTCACAATAAAATGTGAACAATCCGTTGATAACCGGTGAATAACCTCAGGGAAATAAAAACTTATTCCCAGCTATCCACAATCTATTCACCGATTATCCCCGGATCTATCCACAAAAAAAAGCGCAAAAAAGCCTTTATTGACGCGCTTTTTTCGTTGATATTAACATATTCACCGGGTCTAATAATAAGACTACTAATCTTTTAATAACAATTCTTCTTTCTCGTATTAGCCCTCGATTGCGCTTCATGCATTTTTGATAGATCTGTTAATAACTTTTGGTTCGATCAAACGTCTCCTTTACCTTTTCCGAAAAAATTTTGTCCGGGGAACAAATCATAGGAAAAATTTGAAATCTCAAAAATCGAGAAAAAATAAACCCATAGCCGTAAAGAGAACTTGTTCTTTTTTAGGGCTTCGAAAAAGAGTAAAAAACGGGTTTCGATGCGAGCAAAATACTTGTCTTTGGGCAAAAGGATAAATATTTCCCGCGGAATAGATTTGTGTTTTCCCTTCATTTTGCAATACCTTGCTGCCCATGAACAAAACCCGAGGAGGAGAACCTTCCTGTTTTACCCTTGAACTCAACAAAATTCAGGCGGAAAAACTGAAAAGTATCTGCATCGCACGGGGATTCGAACGCTATGACGTTAATTATGCGGACTATGCCTTTCGTGGTAATGGGTTTAATCTCGTCATGTATCGAAGCGGCAAACTTGTTCTCCAGGGGAAGGAAGCCGCCGATTTTTTGACCTTCACCATTGAACCTCAGGTGACATTAGAATTCATTTTGGGCAATGAATCCGTTCACCATCCGGAATGGTTTAGACCCCACGCGGGGCTGGATGAAAGCGGAAAAGGAGATTTTTTTGGTCCCGTTGTGACGGCCTGTGTAATTGCGGGGGAAAAGGAAGTCCATGCCCTTCGAGAAGCGGGGATACGCGATAGTAAATTGGTGAGCGGTGATGGAAAAATTTTTGAAATGGAGAAACAAATGCGTGCCATAGGAGGCGTTGTCGTTGAGACCATGGTGCTTCCGATGGACAAATACAATGAACTTTATCATCGATTTGGTAGTAATCTCAATCGGTTGTTGGGGTGGATGCATGCCTGTTCCTTGGCAAATGCATTGCGGCGGCGCTACGTTTCGGAGGGGCTTTTGGACCGCTTTTCAAAGCAACCGCTCGTGCAAAATTTTTTGAAACGGGATTTCCCGGATTTTGTACTTTCCATGCGAACAAAAGCGGAAAGCGATCCCGTTGTGGCTGCAGCATCCGTCGCTGCGCGGGCGGAGTATGTGCGCCGAATGAAAGCATTGTCCGATGACGCAAAAATGATTTTGCCCAAGGGCGTCAACAAAACCGTAATTGAGGTCGGTAGAGCGATTTTTGCTCGGGATGGAGCCGAAGGCCTTGCCCGCTACAGTAAAGTACATTTCAAAACATTTAAAGAAATTTGCGAAAATAAAGAAGAAATTTCATAATATCAGATCGGATTTTGAAATTCTTTTTTGCAAAAAATCGATCAGGAAAGCCTAAAAGCTGAGAGCTAACCACATTTTAAAAAGTAATCGCAAAAAAGTAAAAACAAATACTCCATGTGCAAAGGGTAAGGATCTTTGTTGCCTTAGGGAAGAATTCATTGTTAGTTTTAGCCGTGGTCATTTTCGGAGAAGTTCAGGTCGCCGTCGAGAATTTAGTTCGGCGAATCGACGCATTGGAATCCTTCGTTCAAGTGGAAAATAAGAAGAAAATGATAGTGGAGCTGGAACAGCAAATGTCCGGTGTTAATTTTTGGGAAAATCCCGAGCGCGGGAAAAATGTAACGCAGCAAATTCGTAGCCTGAGGGCGGTAATTGAACCCGTTTTGGTCCTGAAGGCGAGGATTTATGATCTTCATTCTCTTCTCGGATTGGTTGAGGAAAAAAAGGATGACGATCCGCTGCTCGTGGAGGTGGACGGAGAAATAAAGGATATATTTCCCCTGGTCGATAAACTCGAAATCGCTTCATTTCTGTCCGGTAAGCATGATCATTGTAACGCGATCTTGAGTATTCATGCGGGAGCAGGCGGAACAGAATCCTGTGACTGGGCAGACATGTTGTTGCGTATGTATCTTCGGTGGGTGGAGCGGCGTGGCTTTTCAGCGGATATCCAGGACGTACAACCGGGGGAGGAAACCGGCCTCAGCCGTGTAACCGTACGCATTGCCGGTCCCAATGCCTATGGATACGCCAAGGCCGAACGGGGAGTTCACCGCCTCGTCCGCATAAGTCCATTTGATGCGAATAAGCGGCGTCACACATCTTTCTGTTCCGTTGACGTCATTGCAGAAATCGACGGAGATGAGGACGAAAAAATAACCATTCGCGATGAAGAAATTCGCATCGATACGTATCGTTCCAGCGGAAAAGGAGGACAGCATGTCAATAAAACGGAATCGGCTATTCGCATCACGCACCTACCTACGGGCATTGTTGTCACTTGTCAGAACGAACGCTCCCAATATAAAAACAAGGAAATTGCCTTGAAAACTTTGCGTTCCCGCCTCTACGAAAAAATGGAAGATGAAAAGCGCAATGAAATGGAAAAATTTTATGGCGAAAAAGGCGAAATGGGTTGGGGGAATCAAATTCGGAGTTACGTTTTGCAACCCTATCAAATGGTCAAAGATCTTCGGACTGGAGCGGAAAGTTCCAACGTACAGGAAGTTATGGACGGCGACATCGATTTTTTTATCAACGCTTGGTTACGGGCCGGTTGCCCAAAAGCACGGAAGCAAAACGTGAATAATAATTAATTTATTTTGTGAAAAATTTCCGTAATTTTACAAAAATCTTGTCCATGAGGACTGAAGGAGTGTAGTTAAAAATGAAAATTGTTTCCTGGAATGTGAATGGTTTACGGGCCATATTAGCCAAAGATTTCGCGGAAAGCATCGTTTTTCTTGATCCCGATATTTTATGTCTCCAGGAAATTAAGGTCAAACCGGAACAGCTGATGAACATCGAATTCTTGCCCCAATTATCCTTTCGCTATTTCCATGCCGCAGAACGGCCCGGATACTCGGGCACGGCGGTTTTTTCAAAGCTTCCTCTCAATGTTTTTGGTGAAAAATTTTCAACGGAAAATGCTTTGCTACCCACGACATTTGCGCATATACCGCAATCTCCCGACACGGTAATTGAGCCCCAGGAGGGACGCGTCCAGA
>JAISMD010000018.1 GCA_031276935.1 Puniceicoccales bacterium | reverse complement strand
AAAAGTCCCGATTTTACAAAGCAAAAAGAAAAACTCGGAGCGTTACTAACCCTAGGCGAACAACAAAGATTTGCCAGCGTCGAGGATGTCCAAAAATTGGAAGCTGCCCTATCCATCGGTAAAAGTTTTCCGTTCCAGGAAATTGGATTCAATCCCAGTAACGGTGGCCGTGCCGCCGCTGAAGCGCTCATATCTCCGACTGGACGAAAAGATCTTACAAAAGAGATCCTAAAAACACTCCAATCAATGGTGAAGCAATACAAAGAAACCACAAATCCATCCTCGGGTAGCAATCCCCAGGAACTCCTCGATAGGGATAAAAGTAATATCCGGAAAGCTACAGAAATTGCGATGGGAAAAGCCATGACCTTTGAGGAACTGCTAGAACAATTTGGCTAAAAAAAACAGAGGTAAAATACAAACAAAGCCAATGGGTAGCAATAGGGCCATCAACCAATGGAGGCTGCCACTCTGACCCAATGCATATAAAATATGGGAAAAAATAATGTAAATAAGGAGTATGATCGTCAATTGGGCAATGCTGGGTAAAGGAAGTTTATGGGGCTTCGAAAATAACAATGCCAGGGCAAGCCAACAGGCTAAAATACAGAAAAATGAACTCAATATAATATCCCAAAAACGCATCCTATAATGGTCATTCCCTAAATTTTCTTGCCCAATTTCATGGTCCATAATTTCCCTCAGTTGCGGCAGAGAAAGTTCCCGTGGAGGTAATTGCAATAGCAGCAATAACCGCGGTGAATCACTGAATTCACTGAAACTACGCGATTCAAATAGACGAACCTCATCCGCCATATGTTTCTGAAATAGGGTTTCCCGGCCCCGTTCCAGGATCCAATTTTTATTTTTTCCATCGAAATATCCCGATTCTGCTCCGATCCTACGCCATTCATTCCCCTTTCCATCGTAATCGTAGATGGCAATGCCGTAGGCATGGGCTTTCCGTTTATCGTAGCGATTGATGTACCACAGGCGATTGTTTCTCCCCAACGTTAAATGTTTGGCGTAATGTGTTCCGCTTTCCCCTTCTCCCTTTTCGAGGGATTCCAAATACTGTCCCGCATATTCCCGTGCCCATGGAATCCAGAAAAAATTACCCAACAAAATTAGGAGCGATAAAACCAATCCCAGTACCCAAAATATGCGCATGATCCTAAAAGCACTGATTCCGGAAGATAACAGGAGTATCGTTTCGTTGTTGCGGTGCATGGAATAAAAAGAAAATATTAAAGCCCCTAAAAAAGCCAGCGGTACGGTTAGGGCGAGGAAACCTATTCCGTTTGCCAGAAAATAGTAAAAAAGTTCCCCGATGGATGCATGTTTGGCTAAGAATTTTTCCAAATGCGCGTAGATATCGCTGAATAGCAGAAACGCATTCAGAGCCAGAAAGATTAAAAAAAATCTTTTACCGAATTCAATGGCGAGATGTCGATCCAAATGCTTCATATTTCCACAGGGCGAAATTTAACTACAGTAAACCCAATTCCATTTTTCCCAATTCACTCACCATGTCCCCATTCCAAGGAGGATCCCAAACGAGTTCCACTTCAACGCTCTTGTCTGGGTAAACAGCCAATACCGTCCGCTTCACCGAATCCAATAAAAAATCCCCCATGGGACAGGAAGGGGAGGTCAGAGTCATGGTAACCATAATCCCATTTCCCTTTTCTTCGATCCCATAAATTAAACCCAAATCGACGACATTGACGTGTACATCAGGATCTTCGATGGTTCTTAATTGCTGCCATAAAAATTCATAATCGACCATAATTTTGCAAAAAGCTCACCCCCTTTGTTCCAACAGAAAGGGGATTAGTTCCCCGCGTGGAACCTCGTAATCCCTCCGATGAATCACATCTTTCAACCGAAGCAATTCCTCTTCGCCCTGGTAAATAATGACCCAATGGGCCCATTGCAACCCCTGCTTTAATTGTCTGTTGGGCGGGACCTGATCCTTGAGCGTATGGGCTACGGAAAATCCATTTCGCCTCAATCCATAGGCATCCCCCATGGCAGTGACCTTCGATATCTCATCGAAAACAACGAATAAATCGCATTTCTGGGAAAATGAAGGTAGCAAATTTTTTTCTGCTAGTATATGGGTCAAAACCACATCGCCAATGGCAAGACCTACCGCCGCTGTCCTAGGATAGCCAGATTTTTCAATTAATTCATCGTAGCGACCGCCTCCGGCAATGGCCCGTGATTTCCCGGATCGTTCGAAGATTTCGAACACGAAACCCGTGTAATAGGCCAATCCCCGTACAATGCTAAAATCAATGGTGATAAAATCACCCAATCCCATGGCCTCCAAGGAAGTCAGAAGCATTTTCATTTGCTCCAAACGCAGGGCAACGGCTTTCTGAGTTTGCTCCCGAATCCCCCCCAGCGAGGCAAAAAAATCTTCCAGATCAATGGGACTACGAATGGCCCTGAAAAGTTGAATTTTTTCCAATAAAAAAGCTCCTCCTAAATTCAGTTGATCCAATTTTTGAATCATTTCTTCCCGATTATCATCCTCGATTTTGTCGATGATGGAAAGAATCGTCGCTATTTGATTTTCCGCCACACCCAAGGATTGGAGCAGGAGAGTCCACAGCTGACGATCACTCAATCGCAGATGAAAATCCGTCGAAGATAGACCAAAGGATTGTAAAATGGCAATGGCTAGGGCAATAATTTCTCCATCAGCCTGGATGGTGGGTTCATCGAAAATATCGACGTTGAACTGGTAAAAGGAACGCAGGCGCCCCTTCTGTGGACGTTCGTAGCGAAAATTCTCTTCGATGGAAAACCATTTTAATGGCCTCTTCAGGGCGTGAATTTTAGAACCAACCATACGGGCAACGGAGGGAGTCATTTCCGGTCGCAGGGCAACCGCTCGGCCACCGCGATCCGTAAAATTAAATAATTGACCAACAATCTCTTCCCCCGATTTCTCCGTAAAAAGTTCCAAAGGTTCTAAAATGGGTGCGTCGTATTCAAGGAAACAAAATTGGTGACATACACGGCGAACGGTCTCAAAAATAAAATTCCGAATAAAACAATCTTCCGGGTAGAACTCACGGAA
>JAISMD010000080.1 GCA_031276935.1 Puniceicoccales bacterium | reverse complement strand
CTAACCAGGAAGCTAAGGTGAAGCTTTACCTTGAAAAATTTGCGTCCCATGAAGGTGCCACCATCGACGAAGTTCTCGTCCCTTCGGAACGGATCATTGAGATTAAGAATGGAAAGCGTTACAATCGGGTAAAGAAATTTTATCCGGGCTACGTTTTCGTTCGGATGAAACTCTACGACGAGAATGAACAACTCCTCCAAGCCCAATGGTATTTTGTACGCAACGCACAGGGGGTATTGAATTTCGTTGGTGGCGAACATCCTGTACCGTTGCGGGAGGATGAGGTGGTACGGATTTTGGAACAGGCAAAGGCGGCCTTGACGGCAGCCCCTGTGCAGCGGATACAATTTGAAGCGGGGGGGAAGGTGAAGATTACGGATGGACCTTTCGCGGAGTCATTGGGTACGGTAATGGAGTTAGATGCGGTGAATGGGAAGATGCGGGTATCGGTTTCTTTATTTGGTCGGGAGACGCCGGTGGAGTTAGAATTTTGGCAAGCGGAAGTGGTAAAGGAGTAGAGTTATGGCAAAGAAGATCGTGAAGCAAATTAAGTTACAGTTACCGGCAGGGGCAGCGAATCCGGCTCCACCGGTGGGTCCGGCGTTAGGTAGTGCCGGGGTAAACATCATGGGCTTTTGCAAGGAATTCAATGCACGGACGAAGGACATGGAGGGAATGATTATTCCTGCGGTAATTTCCGTTTATGCGGATCGTTCCTTTTCCTTTGAATTGAAGTCGCCGCCGGCATCGGTACTTTTACAGAAGGCAGCGGGGATCAAGAAGGGTTCCGGGGTACCGAATCGGACGAAGGTGGGACAGGTGACGTGGAAGCAGTTGGAGGAAATTGCGGAGGTAAAGAAAGCGGATTTAAATGCGGAAGATTTAGGTGCGGCGGTACAGATGATAGCGGGGACGGCGCGTAGCATGGGCATTGAGGTCAGGGACTAGGGAAATGAATTTTTTTATTTTTTGGAAAATTTTTGAAATAGCTTGACAAGGCATATTTTTGCTGTAGCGGTATGTGTAATTTGCTTATGAAAAAACGGAGTAAGCGTCAAATAAAGGGGCAAGAAATTCGTGGAGATGGTCAATATTTTTCCATCGAGAATGCCGTTGCGCTCCTCGAAAAGATGCCGAAGACACGTTTTGACGAGACGGTGGAATTATCCTTACATTTTGGGGTTGATCCGAAGCAGAGTGATCAAATGGTACGCGGTACGGTCGTTTTACCCAATGGAAGTGGGAAGCGGGTAAGGGTTTTAGTTTTCACGGAAAAGCCGGAAGAAGCGTTAGCGGCTGGGGCAGATTTTGCCGGTTTAGAGGATTTAATTGAGAAGGTACAGAACGGCTGGTTAGATTTCGACGTAGCGATTGCGACGACGATGGCCATGAAACAGGTACGGAATGTGGCCCGTATTTTAGGTCCGAGGGGGCTCATGCCCAATCCGAAATCGGGGACCGTTTCCGATGATATCGGAGATGCCGTGGGGCAAGTCAAGGCGGGACGGGTAGAATTTAAGATGGATAAGACGGCGAACATGGCAGTTGTTGTCGGGAAGCGTTCTTTTTCTGGAGAGAAGTTGGTGGAGAATATTCGAGCGGCTTTGGATGCGGTACAAAAGGCGAAACCGACGAATGTTTCCGGTGGTTTTGTTAAAAATATTTCGCTCAGCGCAACGATGACCACTGGCATCAGGTTGGAGCAGGCGATTTACGCTACGTTTTAGAAAAAATGAGGGCGGAGAAACAATTTTTAGTTAAAGAAATTTCCGATTATCTTAGCGGGACAGATTATATTTATTTAGCAGATTTTACGGGAATAACCGTTGGTGGAATTTCTTCGTTGCGCAAAGATTTAAGAGGGGGCGGTGCGGAATGCCACATTGTCAAAAATCGCATCCTAAAAGTAGCGCTACGGGAATCGGGTTATGCCGATTTGGACGGGAAATGTTTCGTTGGGCATACGGCGATGATTACGGGGGGGCGTGATCCATCGGGTGTGGCCAAAGTACTATTTAAATTCGCCAAGGATAACAATGCGAAATTGCCCATTAAGGGTGGGGCGTTAGCTAAGAATCCGCTGAGCGCCGACGAAATTAAAACGCTGTCAGAACTGCCATCTTTGGAGATTTTGCGCGCCCAGTTACTGGCCTTATTCGAGGCGCCGGCACAGCGATGTTTAACGGTATTTAATGCGGTACCGCAGGGGGTTGTAAATGTTTTACAGGCAAAGGCGAGGGGATAATTTTTTTAGAGAAATGGATTTAGGAGCGGGTCTCTTAAATGGCTACGGTTGCCGCTAAATTCGTTTCTGGAGGAAAGAAATATGACGATTACGAAGGATCAGGTTATTGAGTGGCTCAGTTCCCAATCCGTACTTGAGATCGCAGGTCTCGTGAAGGATTTGGAAGCGAAGTGGGGCGTAAGTGCAAGTGCACCGATCGCAGCGGTTGCGGTACCTATTGCGGCGGGAGAGCCCGCTGAGGCGAAGGAAGAACAAACGGAGTTTGACATTATTTTGACGTCCGCCGGGGATACTAAAATCAATGTAATTAAAGAGGTTCGCAATATTACCGGGTTAGGCTTAAAGGAGGCGAAGGATCTCGTCGATGGAGCCCCGAAGACGATAAAGGAAGCTGTCAGCAAGGCCGACGCGGAGGAAATTAGGAAAAAGTTGGAAGCGGCTGGTGCCAAGGTAGAACTTAAGTAATGGGGTTGTGTTTTTTGCCAAATTATTTTTTACCGGGTTAGGTCATGCGGTTTTGCGGGACACACCAAGGGGTGGTCTCGCGAAGCTGTTTTTGTTAATTACCATGGGGGATTTGGGAGGAAGGAGTTTATTTTTTCTAGTGTATGGCTGACAGAATTAATTTTGGTAAACTAAACGAGGTCATCGATCCGCCTCACTTTATAGAGAATCAGATCAATTCATTTAGGGATTTTCTACAGAGTGACGTTGCCGTTGGGAATCGAAAAAATATCGGTTTAGAGGGGGTTTTCCGTGATTTTTTCCCCGTTGGAAGTTACGATGGAAAATGCCGTTTGGAGTACGTTTCTTACCGGGTTTGTGAGCCACGACACAATGAGGACTTTTGTGTGCGCGATGGCATAACCTATGCCGGTTCGCTCTACGTAACACTCCGTCTATGCGAGGGGGAGGAGATGCGGGAAGAGGAAATCTACTTCGGTGAATTACCGATGATGGGAGGCCGTGGTTCCTTTGTAATCAATGGAGCGGAACGGGTAGTGGTGAGTCAGTTACATCGATCTCCGGGGATTTGTTTCGAAGAAACAATGCATACCAGTGGGAAAGCTCTGCATGCTTTTCGGATTATACCGGACCGCGGAACCTGGTTGGAGGTACAGTTCGACCAGAATGATTTACTTTACGTTTACTTAGATCGCCGCCGTCGCCGTCGGAAATTTTTACTCACGACTTTACTTCGGGCTTTTGGCAACAGTTCGGATCAGGAAATCCTGAGTCTTTTTTATAAAATTGAGAATAAAAAATTATCCTCTTTCCGGGCCAATGAAAATCTTGCGAATTACATTTTAATCGACGACGTCATCGATGCGAAGGAGGGTATTGTTCTCGCGCGGGCGCACGAATCCTTTTCCCGGGGCCTGCTGCAAACTTTTGAAGCGGCCGGTATTGAGCGTTTGGAGGTGGCCAATGTGGCGGTGGACGACGGTTTATTGGTGCGTACTTTAAAGAAGGATCCGGCGAAAAACACGGAGGACGCTTTACGTGAAATTTACAAACGTCTCCGTCCCGGCGAACCGGTTACGGCCAACAATGTGAGCGGTACCATGGCCCGTTTATTTTTTGAGCGAAAGCGCTATGATTTAGGGCGTGTCGGTCGAAAAAAGATCAATCAGCGTCTGAAATTAAATAAGGAACTGGATGATCGACTCATCAATACGGTGGATATTGTGGCGGCAACAAAATGTCTATGTCGGCTGAAAAAAGGGGAGGAAACTACGGACGATATTGATCATCTAGGGAATCGCCGTATTCGCAATGTGGGAGAGTTATTGGTCAATCAATGTCGTTCCGGTTTGGGGAAAATGGAGCGGCTGATTCGGGAACGAATGGCGTTATTTGACAATAGCGTAGACACGATTGTACCGCAAAAATTAGTGAATCCGAAGATTTTCATGGGGGCGATTCGTGATTTCTTCGCCCGCAGTCAACTTTCCCAGTTCATGGATCAAATTAATCCGCTTTCGGAATTGTCCCATAAGCGGAGGTTATCGGCCCTCGGTCCGGGGGGATTGAGTCGGGATCATGCGGGATTCGAGGTGCGGGATGTGCACGCTTCTCACTATGGTCGGATTTGTCCCATCGAAACACCGGAAGGACCGAATATTGGTTTGATTAATTCCCTCAGTATATTTTCCCGGGTCAATGAATTTGGCTTCATCGAAACGCCCTACCGTATCGTAAAAGACGGGAAAGTGACCGACGAAGTGGTGTACATGGATGCGACGGATGAGTGGAATCATATCATCGCACAGGCCAATTCGAAGATGGATGAGAAAGGCAATTTAAAGGGAAATATTGCGGCACGGCAACGGGATGTAATTCTGGAGGTGGAACCGTCGCAGGTGGATTATATGGATGTTTCGCCTAAGCAGGTTATTTCGGTTGCTGCGGGGTTGATTCCGTTTTTGGAGCACGACGATACTTCCCGTGCCCTCATGGGAGCCAATATGCAGCGGCAGGGCGTACCTTTACTTTCTCCGGAAGCACCGTTCGTCGGTACGGGATTGGAAAGAAAAGTCGCCGTGGATTCAAAGAGTGTGGTTTCCGCGATCGGAGATGGTATCGTTGCATCGGTGGATGCGGAACGTATCGTGGTGACGAAGGATGGTACCATGCCCAAGAAACTGGATCCCAAAGGAAATCCATCCGCCGGTATATATGTCTATAATTTGCGTAAATTTATTCGTTCCAATTCGGCGACCTGTTTTAATCAGCGTCCCATTGTGCAGAAGGGCCAAAGTGTCCAAATGGGGGATGCTCTGGCGGACGGTGCGGGAACGGATCAGGGGGAATTGGCTTTGGGGCGTAATGTCCTCGTTGCCTTCATGCCGTGGAATGGATATAATTTCCAGGACGCGATTATTTTAAGCGATCGTTTGGTCAAGGAAGACATTTTTACTTCCGTTCACATCGAGGAATTCGAAGTCATCGCCCGGGATACGAAATTGGGGGCGGAGGAAATTACCCGTGATATCCCAAATGTTGGCGATGAAGCACTCAAGAATTTAAATCGGGACGGTATCATTCGCGTCGGGGCGGAGGTCAAGGCAGGCGATATACTCGTGGGAAAAATTACACCCAAAAGCGAAACGGATTTGGCTCCGGAAGAGAAATTATTGCGTGCTATTTTCGGGGAAAAGGCAGCGGATGTAAAGGATACTTCCCTGTTGGTACCGCCCGGTTGCGAAGGAATCGTAATGGATGTCAAATTTTCCAGCAATGCCGATCGGGAAAAGGAGGACGTTTCAGAAGCGGATATACGGCGACGTGTCAAAAAAGCTAACGAGGAATTCCGTAGCCAATTGGAGAAATTGCAGGACGATCTAACGGAATCCCTTTCCAGCATATTGTTGGGTGAGAAAATCCCCCTCGATATATCCAACAGCGAAAGTGGGGAGATTATTATTCCCGCTAATCGCAAAATTACAAAGACGCTACTACGTCGCATTGCAGCATGTTTTGAATTTTTGGAAATTCCACCCTCTCCGGTTAAGAATCGTATTTTGGAGATTGTCGACATTTATCGGCAAAAGTTTAGGGACCTGGAAAACGAGCGCATGCAGAGAATCGAAGCCATCGAACATGGAGATATCGGAGAAGGTGGCGTGATTAAGAATGTGAAGGTCTACGTGGCCAATAAACGTAAAATTCACGTTGGCGATAAGATGGCAGGGCGGCACGGAAATAAGGGCGTGGTGTCGAAGATTGTTCGCCGGGAAGATATGCCGTTTTTACCCGATGGAACACCGGTCGATATTATCCTAAATCCCCTCGGCGTACCGAGTCGAATGAATGTGGGACAAGTCCTGGAAACGCATCTGGGTTGGGCCTGCGAGAGATTGGGAATTCGGATCGCCACACCGGTTTTCGACGGCGTATCGGAGCATCAAATCCGGGAATATTTGGTCAAAGCGAATCTATCGGAGACGGGGAAGAGTGTCCTCTACGATGGCCGTACCGGGGAACGTTTCGATCAGGAGATTGTGGTGGGGTACATTTACATGATGAAGCTCAATCATTTGGTAGCCGATAAGATCCATGCCCGTGCCGTTGGGCCTTACAGTCTGATTACACAGCAGCCTCTGGGTGGAAAGGCACAGTACGGTGGCCAGCGTTTCGGGGAAATGGAAGTCTGGGCCTTGGAAGCCTACGGTGCGGCCTACACGCTCCAGGAAATGTTGACCATCAAATCCGACGATGTTCAGGGCCGTACAAAGGCCTACGAATCGCTGGTTAAGGGAGATCGTGCCCTGGAGGCCGGGGTACCGCAATCCTTCAATGTGCTGATGAAGGAGATACAGAGTTTATGTTTGGACATTCGTCTGGAGCACGACGAAGTTTATACGGAAAAATAGAGGAATTTTGCCATGCGTAGGGAGGAAGTTAAAGAATTTTTAGGATTGGAGCAGGACAATGAATTTGATACGGTAGCCATATCCATTGCATCGCCCGATGCCATACGGTCCTGGTCGAAGGGGGAAGTCAAAAACCCGGAAACAATTAATTACCGCACCTTTAAACCGGAACCGGGTGGACTTTTTTGCCAGAAAATTTTTGGTCCCATTAAGGATTATGAGTGTGCCTGTGGTAAGTACAAACGGATTAAGTATAAGGGAGTTGTTTGTGATCGCTGTGGGGTGGAGGTAACGCTTTCCCGGACCCGGCGAGAAAATATGGGTCATGTGGAGTTAGCGGTTCCCATTGCCCATATTTGGTTTTTGAAGAGCCTACCCAGTCGGCTAGGTTTATTTTTGGACATGTCCGTTCGGGACATAGAGAAGGTGATTTACTACGAGAGCTACATGGTGACGGATCCCGCCATGACGCCCCTGAAGAAACGGCAGTTACTCCAGGAGCAGGAGTACGAATTACTGCGGAGTGAGTACGGCGACGATGCTTTTACGGCGAAGATGGGGGCTGCGGCGATCCGAGAGATACTCTCCGAAATGGATCTGGAGGAGATGGTCTACAACATACAGGAGGAAATGTACGCTTCCCATTCGAAGCAGGTCAAAAAGAAATTGGCAAAGCGACTTAAAATAGTTTCCGGATTTTTACATTCCGGTTCCCGTCCGGAGTGGATGATTTTGGAGGCCCTACCCGTATTGCCACCGGATTTGCGTCCATTAGTTCCGCTGGATGGTGGACGATTTGCCACCAGCGATTTGAACGATCTGTATCGCCGTGTCATCAATCGCAATAATCGGCTGAAAAGTTTAATGCAACTCAAAACTCCGGATGTGATTGTGCACAACGAGATGCGCATGTTGCAGGAAGCGGTGGATGCGTTATTTGATAATGGACGCCATGGAAAGGCGGTTTTAGGTGCCGGGAATCGACCATTGAAGTCCCTAGGGGACATGTTAAAGGGGAAGCAGGGGCGTTTCCGGCAGAATTTATTGGGGAAACGTGTAGATTACAGTGGTCGTTCGGTGATCGTCATTGGACCGGAATTGAAGTTGCACCAGTGTGGTCTGCCGAAGAAAATGGCACTCGTACTTTTCGAACCTTTTATTATTCGTCGTCTGAAGGAACTGGGTTTTGTCCATACCGTGCGCAGTGCGCGGAAGATGATCGAACGGCAGGATCCGGAAGTTTGGGATATTTTGGAGGAAGTAACCCGTTGGCATCCGATTCTCCTGAATCGTGCGCCGACACTGCACCGCCTATCCATACAGGCCTTCGAACCAATCCTCATTGAGGGGGAAGCCATTCGCCTCCATCCTCTTGTATGTACGCCATTTAATGCGGATTTCGATGGGGATCAGATGGCAGTACACGTTCCCCTATCCATCGAGGCGGTCATGGAGTGCAAATTACTGATGATGGCGACACAGAATATGTTTTCGCCCTCCAGTGGTAAACCGATTTTAACGCCGTCCCAGGATATTATTTTGGGGGTATATTATTTGACCTACGAACCCAAACAAAAAGAAAATTCCCGCATCCCGCTTATGGGAAGTATGGAGGAAGTTCTGACCGCCGAGGCCCAGGGGATTTTTACAAAGCAGGATTGGATTCATTTAGCGAATCCCGATTACGGTAAGGTAACCCGCTATGGCAACGGGAAAGATCGCATTATTAAGACGACGGTTGGGCGGGTAATTTTCAACCAAATTTTCCCGAAATCCCTTGGTTTTATTAATTTTTCCGTTGGGAAGGGGATGTTGGGCGACCTCATTATGGGGACGTACAAAGTCTCGGGCCAGAGGGAAGCGGTACAGATGTTGGACCGACTCAAGAATCTTGGATTTTACACGGCGATGAAAGCGGGGCTTTCCATTGGGGTCGACGACATGATTGTTCCCGAGGAGAAGAAGGATATCATTGCCGAAGCCCAGCGAAAGGTGGATGATGTGGACGGGCAATTCCGAAAGGGTGTTATTACTCCCGGTGAGCGCTACAATAAGATTGTCGACATTTGGACCAATGCGACGGACGAGGTGGCACAGGTTGTTTTCGATCATCTGATGCGCAACGAAGGTAAGGATTACATTAATCCGGTTTATTTGATGATGGATTCCGGTGCACGGGGGAATCGTCAGCAAGTCCGTCAGCTTTGTGGCATGCGGGGATTAATGGCGAAGCCGTCCGGAGAAATCATGGAACATCCGATTTTATCGTCGTTCCGCGAAGGCCTATCCGTATTAGAATATTTTATTTCGACGCACGGAGCCCGTAAGGGATTGGCGGATATGGCGTTGAAGACGGCAGACTCGGGCTACATGACACGGAAATTATGCGATGTGGCCATGGATTGTATCATATCCTGTGAGGACGACGGTTGTCGCAGCGGTATTTGGAAGCAGGCGATTATGGACGGAGACGAAGAAATCGTGGGTCTACAGGAGCGCATTATTGGGCGTTGTGCAGCGGAAGACGTACACAATCCGATTAATTTGGAGGAGAAATTTGTTCTTTCCGGCGGATTGATTACGGCGGATGTGGCAAAAAAAATTGAAGAGGCGGGCATTGAGCGGGTCAAGGTTTTATCGCCACTGACGGGTATGAAGCATAACGGTATTCCCGCGATTGCCTACGGCATTGATCCGGCGACGAATAGTATGGTGACCTGTGGTTCTGCGGTGGGTATCATAGCGGCGCAGTCCATTGGGGAACCGGGGACGCAGCTTACCTTGCGCACTTTCCACATTGGAGGTGTGGCGAGCCAGGTTCTAAAAACGCCGGAATATCGGGCGAAAACGGAAGGTGTTCTTCGGCAAGAAGGATTAAAGCTGGTACACACAGCGGAGGGGGTAAGCATCGTTTTGAACAAGACGGGTCGGCTTCTCCTATTGGATAAAAATGGCCTTGAAATTGAGAGTTACGCCATCGTGCCGGGGACGGTACTGCTCCAGGCGGATGGTGTTTCCGTGAAAAAAGATGAACTATTAGCGGCATGGGATCCCCACCATATACCAATCATTGCCGAGTTTTCGGGACGTGTACGTTTCCGGGATATCCTTTCGGGGATTACGATTAAGCGGGACATTGACGAAACAAGTGGCCGGGTGAGTACCATCGTCATCGAGCATAAGGAGGAATTGAATCCGACCATTGAAATTGTGGTGGAGGATCGCGGAGAGGAACGTATTATTGCGGCCTATTCCATTCCGGCCGGGGCACAAATTTTAGTGGACGACGGCAATCAGATTCTGGGGGGATCGCTGTTGGCGAAGACACCGCGTTCCGCTTCGAAAACCCAGGATATTACCGGTGGATTACCGCGGGTCGCGGAATTATTTGAGGCGCGTCGCCCGAAGGAAGCGGCGGAAATGGCGAAGATTGACGGTATTGTTTCCTTTGGGGGGCTGATTCGCAATAAGCGGCGCATTTGGATAACGGATACGGAAACCGGACGACGGGAGGAACATCTCATTGGCCACGGGATTCATGTGGTGGTACACGAGGGGGATTTCGTTAATCGGGGGCAGCATTTGACGGAAGGAGCCGCCGATCCCCACGAGATTCTCAATATTTTGGGTACGGCTGCAGTACAGGAATATCTGATTGCGGAGGTACAGAAGGTCTACCGGATACAGGGCGTGGTGATTAACGATAAACACATCGAACTCATCGTGGCGAGAATGTTGCGCAAGGTGAGGATTACGGATCCCGGAGATTCGGATTTCTTTTGGGGCGAGCAGATTGAAAAGGATATATTCCTCGAGAAAAATGAGGAAATCCAAGAGGCGGGCGGAAAGCCGGCGGAAGCAGAACCCATTCTTTTGGGCATAACAAAGGCATCGTTGGAAACGGGGAGTTTCATTTCAGCGGCATCGTTTCAAGAGACGACGCGGGTGTTGACCGATGCGGCTACGTTGGGGAAAGTCGATACGTTGGAGGGTTTCAAAGAAAATATTATCATGGGACATTTGATTCCGGCGGGAAGTGGTCTCCCGGCTTACAGACATCTCAAAATCCGCACCTTGGTGGAGGAAAATGCGGAAATGAATTCGGAAGAAGAAAGCAATTTAGTGGGAATGGAAACCATTATTTGATGTTTTTTTTTAATAAAGACTTGATTTGCCCATATTTAGTTGTACGTTGGGCAGAACGTGGAGTTATTGAATTTTAATGCCTACTATTAATCAGTTAATAAAGTCGCCGCGGGTGAATGTGACTACGAAATCGAAGGCACCGGCGTTGCGTGAAAATCCTTTCCGGAGGGGGGTATGTGTACAGGTCATGACCCGTACGCCGAAAAAGCCTAATTCGGCCATTCGCAAAGTGGCGAAGGTGCGGTTGACAAACGGTATTGAGGTGATTGCCTACATCCCCGATGAGGGGCATAGTTTGCAGGAACACAGCATCGTATTGGTACGCGGAGGACGGGTAAAGGATTTACCCGGTGTACGTTACCACATTGTGCGGGGGGCTTTAGATTGTTCCGGTGTGGAGAAGCGTCGCCGCAGTCGATCGAAGTACGGGGTAAAACGCCCTAAGGAAAATAAAAAGTAGAAATATTATGTCGCGTCGTAGAAGAGCTGAAAAACGTGAATTTACAAAGGATCCGAGGTTTAACAGTGCGCTCATGGGGCAATTGATTAGCATTGTCATGGAGCGTGGGAAGCGTTCCCTAGCCTGTTCCATTGTTTATGGGGCCATTGAGCGGGCCAGTGAGGAATTGGGGAAGGGGGATCCGGTGGAGCTTTTGCTGCGGGTACTGGAGAACGCACGGCCAAAGGTTGAGGTAAAGAGTCGACGGGTCGGAGGGGCGACGTACCAGGTTCCCGTCGAAGTTCCCTACATTCGGCAACAGAGTTTAGTTTTCCGTTGGTTAGTTGAGGCAGCGAAGTCGCGGAAAGGAAAGGCTATGCGGGAAGCATTGGGTCAGGAAATTGTGGATGCCTATAATAATACGGGTAGTGTGGTGAAAAAGAAGGCGGAGATGTACCGCATGGCGCAGGCGAATCGTGCCTTTGCCCATTTTGTTTGGTAGGAGGAAAGTGAATGGCGACGGATAAAAATTTATCGACGGCGAATGCTCCGAACCGAAAAGTTCCGCTGGAGTACACGCGTAACATCGGCATTGCGGCGCACATTGATGCGGGAAAAACGACGACGACGGAACGCATTCTGTACTACGCCGGAGTGGTACATAAAATGGGGGAAGTCCATGAGGGGACAGCGGTTACGGATTGGATGGAGCAGGAACGGGAACGGGGGATTACGATCACGTCGGCAGCGATTAGTTGTGGATGGAGGACGAAAAGCGGTCTATTTGAGGGCATCAACCATCAAATTAATCTAATCGATACGCCGGGACACGTTGATTTTACGGCGGAAGTGGAGCGTTCTCTACGGGTTTTAGATGGAGCGGTTGGAGTTTTTTGTGCCGTTGCCGGGGTACAGCCGCAATCGGAAACCGTTTGGCGGCAGATGGATAAATACGGTGTGCCCCGCATTGCGTTTATCAACAAGATGGATCGCACGGGGGCAGATTTTTTTGCCGCCGTTGAGGATATCCGCGTGAAATTGGGGAAGAACGCCCATCCTCTATATTTAAATATTGGTGCGGAGGACAAGTTTGATGGCTTGATCGATCTGATTGGGATGCGGGCCTACATTTACGATAAGAGCGATATTTTGGGGGAGAGATTTACGGTTAACGACATTCCGGCGGAGTACGTCGATCAGGCACAGCGTTACCGCGAATCGCTCATCGAGGCCTTGGCGGACTATGACGACGATTTGGCGGAGTGTTATTTAGGGGGCGAAGAAATTTCCCAGGACATGATTCGCCTAGCCATTCGTAGGGCGACTTTATCCCTAGATTTCGTTGGAGTGATACCGGGGAGTGCCTTTAAGAAGCGGGGCGTACAGATGCTACTGGATGCGGTGGTGGATTTTCTACCTTCTCCCCTGGATTTACCTCCGACGAGGGCATTTTTGGAAAACGGGGACGAAATCGGTATCAAACCGGACGATGGCGGTAAGATGACGGCATTGGGGTTCAAATTAATGAGCGATCCCTACGTTGGGAAGCTAGTTTTTTGCCGCATATACAGTGGGCAATTACGGAAAGGCGATACGGTTTACAATCCTCGGACGCGGAAAACGGAACGGGTTAGCCGTCTCATGATCATGAAGGCGGATGAACGGGAAGACATCGATGTGGCCTACTCGGGAGATATTTGTGCGATCATCGGGGTGAGGGGTGTGGCGACGGGCGATACGCTATGCGATCGTTCCTTTGAAGGTATATTGGAGCCACCGACGTTCCCGGAACCGGTCATCAGCATGTCCATTGAACCCAAGTCGAAGGCTGATCAGGAAAAGTTAGCCTTTGGTCTACAGAGTTTATCGGAGGAGGATCCCACGTTTAAGGTCATAACCAATCCGGAAACGGGGCAGACGATTATTGCGGGAATGGGGGAATTACATCTGGAAATTATTTGCGATCGACTTTTCCGGGAATTCAATGTGGATGCGGCTTCGGGGCGGCCACAGATCGCCTACAGGGAAACCATTACGACGGCGGCAACCGGAGAAGGTAAATTCATTCGCCAATCCGGGGGACGGGGGCAGTACGGCCATGCGCTTGTCAAGATAGAACCGGTAAAGCGGGGAGAGGGCATATCCGTTTTGAATGAGATCGTTGGTGGAGTGATTCCGAAGGAATATATTAAACCGACCCAGGACGGTATCATGGAAGGGGCGACCAATGGGGTCGTTGCGGGGTATCCGGTGGTTGATTTTTGTGCCCGTATTGTGGACGGCAGTTTCCACGAAGTAGACTCATCGGAAATGGCGTTTAAGATGGCGGGTATTTTCGCGTTTAAGGAGGCGATGAAGAAGGCGGGTCCCATCCTATTGGAACCGATTATGAAGGTGGAAGTTGCGACACCGGAGGAATATCAGGGCGATGTGGTGGGAGATTTAAATCGCCGCCGTGGCCAGATTCAAAACATGGAAACGCGGGGGAATTTAGCCAATATTATGGCGTTTGTGCCCTTGGAAATGATGTTTGGTTACGCGACGGATGTGCGTTCGCTGACGAAGGGGCGAGCGAGTTATTCCATGGAGCCTTCCCATTTCGAGCAAGTCCCAGCGAATTTGTTACAGAAGATTGTGGAGACATCGAGCCGGGGGGCGGCACGGTCGTAAATTTTTAGCGTTTGGATTAAAATATGGCGCAGAGAATTAGGATAAAGTTAAAGAGTTTCGACTATCGTTTGGTGGATCAATCGGCGGTAGAGATTGTGGAGACGGCGAAGCGTTCTGGGGCACGGGTAGTTGGGCCGGTACCGTTACCGACGCGCAAGGAACGTTTTACGGTAAATCGTTCGCCCCACGTTCACAAAAAGTCGATGGATCAATTCGAATTGAGGGAGCACGATCGCTTGATCGACATTCATGATCCGACGGCGGATACGATTGATGCGTTAAAGCGTTTAAATTTACCGGCAGGAGTAGACATTTTGATTCACATTTAAAATATTCTTGACAGATTAATTTTGTTGAAAAAAACAGGGTTTAGCTCATGCAAGTTGGGCCGAGAAAGGGTAAATTTGCCGCTGAGGATTATGAAAGACAGGAGAATAGTTTTAGGAAAAAAGATCGGAATGACGCAGATATTCGATGAGCAGAAGCGTTTAATTCCGGTTACGATTGTGGAGGCTTTGCCTTGCTTTGTGGCTCAATTAAAGGAAGAGAGAAGGGACGGGTACAATGCGATACAGTTAGCCTACGGGACGCGCAAGGAAGGAAATCTGACGAATCCCTTAAAGGGGCATTTGAAGGCAGCGAATTTGCAGGCGTGTGCAGGGCTAAAGGAATTTCCCGTTGAAGATTTTGGGGCATGTAAACTAGGTGACGCCATTGATTTTTCGATTTTTCGGACCGGTGAATACATCGATGTCATTGGGAAAACCAAGGGGCATGGATTTCAGGGTGTTATGAAGCGCCATGGTTTTTCCGGTGGACCGGCTTCCCACGGTTCGATGTTCCATCGCCGTGGCGGTTCCTACGGTTGTCGCCAGTGGCCGGGGCACGTGTACAAGGGGCGCAAAATGCCTGGGCATGACGGTTGTGCCATGCGTACGATACAAAATTTAAAAATTATTGAGTTGATTTTAGAGAAAAATTTACTCCTTTTAAAGGGCAGTTTACCGGGAAACAATGGGGGATTAATTCTATTGCGAAAGGCAAAGAAAATGAAGCAGGGGGCGCAATGAAATTAAATTTTTACAATCAAGAAGGTGTTTTACTCGGCGATCGGGAGTACAATATTCCCGTATTTGAGGAGGACCGGGGTATTGCCGCTGTGAAATTTACCATTGAGGCGATGCGGGCAAACATGCGTCAGGGGAATGCTTCGACCAAAACCCGAAGCGATGTACGCGGCGGCGGTAAAAAACCTTTCCGTCAGAAAGGGACGGGGCGTGCGCGGCAAGGGTCAAATCGGAGTCCGTTGATGCCCGGCGGTGGCATTGTTTTCGGGCCACACCCCAGGGATTACCATAAAAAGGTAAATAAAAAGGTAAAAAAATTGGCATTGGCGCGTTCCCTTTACGATTGTGCCGACGAATTATTGATTTCTGTGGTCGATCAATTTTCGGAAAATTTGAAAAAAACTCGGGAATTCGCTACATTTATTGAAAAAATTTTCCCGACGGGAAATGTACTCGTAATGGACGTTGTTTTTGAAGATACATTGGCCCATGCGATGTGCAATATTGAGCGCATTTCGATGATTGATGTGGCGTCGGTCAATGCGTTGGATTTGAAGTCCTATGATCATTTTCTTGTGAGCGAGGTTGGTTTTACGCAGTTATTGGAACGGGTCAGGTGAAATGGAAAGCGATATTTTAAAGAAAATTTGTTACACGGAAAAATTCACAGCCTTGGCTGCGGAAAGGAATCAGTATGTTTTTGATGTCGCCGTTGAAAGTACGAAATATACCATTGCGGATGCGGTCCGCAGGGCATTTTCCGTTCATGTGGAAGCGGTAAATATCATTCGGCGTGACGGTAAGGCGCGACGAGATAGGACGAAGCGGGGACATTTAGGTTACACGGCAAAGCGAAAGATCGCAATCGTAACGCTAAGGCATGGAGATAAAATAGAAATCGTTTAGATAGGAAGAAAAATGGCCATTATTCAAAGTCGACCCAAAACCCCAACGCAGCGATTTTTAGCCCTCAATAAAAGGGCGTTATGGGATGGTGATCCGGAAAGAAATCTCGTAGTGAGTCAGCACCGTTGCAAGGGACGGAACTGCTATGGGCGGATTACTTCGCGCCGACGAGGGGGAGGGCATAAGCGCTTGATTCGGCGCATCGATTTTTTGCGGAATAAATTTGATATTCCGGCCCGTGTGGAACGCATCGAATACGATCCCAATCGTTCGGCAGATATTGCTTTGTTACACTATGCCGATGGGGAAAAGCGTTATATTATTGCGCCGCGTGGGTTAAATATAGGTGACCAGGTCGTGAGTTTAAATGCGGTTCCGAAAGATTTTTCCCTAGGGATGTCGCTGCCGCTGGCATTGATTCCCGGTGGGGTTTTTATTCATTGTTTAGAAATTGAGCCCGGTCGTGGGGCGTCCATTGCCCGGGGGGCGGGAGTGGGTGCGCAAATGGTTGCCATCGACGGTGCCTACGCGACGGTTAAGATGCCCAGTGGAGAAATTCGCCTTCTAAATGGGAAGTGTCGTGCGACCATTGGTCAGGTCGGGAATAGCGATCACGGGAAGCAATCCTTGGGCAAGGCTGGGCGACGCCGTTGGTTAGGTCGTCGACCGCGGGTGCGGGGCGTGGTTATGAATCCCGTCGATCACCCGATGGGCGGTGGTGAAGGGCGTACTTCCGGTGGAGGCCATCCCGTTTCTCCGTGGGGGCAGTTGGCGAAGGGTTACCCGACGCGGAAGCGTTCGCAGAAATCGAATCGTATGATTTTAGTGAGAAGAAATGGTAGAAAGGTGAAGAAAGGCTAACATATGGCACGCTCTGCGAAGAAAGGTTTTTTTGTTGATCCCAATTTGATGGATAAAGTCGATGCGGCACAGGCTGCGGACAGTCGTAAACCGATTAAGACCTGGTCCCGTCGCTCTACGATTACACCGGATTTTGTCGGTTTAAATTTTCAGGTACATAACGGAAAAGCGTTCATCGATGTGTATGTAACGGAAAATATGGTGGGCCATAAATTGGGTGAATTTTCGCCGACGCGAACGTTTAAGAGTCACAATCCTCATACTCAGAAATAAGATGGAAATTAGAGCATTATCAAAGTATGTACGCATGTCGCCTAAGAAGGTACACGACGTGGCGCGGGTCATTGCGGGAAGGAATGCGGAGGAAGCGTTACAGCTCTTGAGGTTTATACCGAAAAAATCGGCGCGTTTCGTGGCGAAGACCTTGGCGAGTGCCATTGCCAATGCGGTGGTAAAGGGGGTACGTTCCGACCGACTCAGGGTAAGGGAAGCGGTGGCGGAGCAAGGTATTGTTTTTAAGCGCTTTATAGCGGCGTCGAAGGGATCGGCGCATCCGATTCGGAAGCGTACGAGTCACATCAGAATTGTGTTAACGGATCATTTGGAATAATTATGGGACAGAAGGTCAATCCTATAGGTTTACGTTTATTCATTCGTCGGAATTGGAGTTCGCGTTGGTATGCAACGAAGAAGAATTACCCGGTGTATTTAAAAGAGGATTACGATATTCGTACGTTTTTACGGAAGAAATTATCCTTTGCTTCATTTTCCGAAATTTTCATAGAGCGTGCCGGTGAAAAGGTCCGGGTTAAAATTTTTACGCCACGGCCGGGTGTTATCATTGGGCGCAAGGGGCAGGATTTGGATATTTTATGTGCGGAATTGAAACAATTGATTGGCCGGGAAGTTTTAGTCGACATACAGGAGATTCGCAAACCGGATTTAGTGGCCCAATTAGTTGCGGAGAACATTGCTTTACAATTGGAGCGACGGATTTCCTTTCGCCGGGCAATGAAGAAGGCGATTCAATCGGCGATGACGCTTGGTGCGGATGGGATTCGCGTCCGTTGTGCCGGTCGTTTAGGTGGGGCGGAGATTGCCCGTGCGGAGTCTATGCGGGAAGGTCGGGTACCGCTACACACGTTGAAGGAGAACATCGACTATGGATTTTCCGAAGCCAATACCGTTTACGGTAAGATTGGCATTAAGTGTTGGATTTGTCGCAATGACAGTATAAAGGTTTAATGGAACGGTGAGGCAATTATGAGTAAATTATCTCCAGCGCGTACGAAGTACAGAAAGTGTCAGAAGGGACGGAATCGGGGCAGTGCCAAGGGCGGGGATTTTCTTGCCTTTGGGGATTGTGGAATTCAATCGTTAGGGCGAGGGAGTATGTCGGCGTCACAGATTGAGGCGGCCCGGGTAGCGATTTCCCGTCATCTCAAACGGAAAGGGAAGTTATGGGTCCGAGTTTTCCCCCACATTCCGGTGACGAAAAAACCAGCGGAAACACGCATGGGGAAAGGGAAAGGTGCCGTCGAATATTGGGCTGCGGCGGTAAAGCCGGGTTTAATGCTATTTGAATTGGCGGGTATACCGCTCAGTTTAGCGCGGGAAGCCTTTCGTTTAGCGGATTTCAAGTTGCCTTTTCGCTGTCGTTTTGTGAGTCGGGAGGAATTGGAGAGTTACTAATATGGACGAATTGGAAGAAAAATCGGAGCGGGAATTGCTGCAGGATTTGAAGGAGGAGGAGAAAAATTTGTTCGATTTACGGATGAAAAAATGCACTTCCCTATTGGATAAGCCACACATGCTTGCTCTAACAAAGCAGCGAATTGCGCGCATCAGGACTTTTTTAAGACAAAAAGCTTGCAAAAGCTCCGCTAACTAAGAAGTATGTCGATCATGGAGCAAAGGAAGAGTCGAAAAATTTTACAAGGAGTTGTAACGGGACGCTCCGGGGATAAGAGTATTAAGGTAATATATTTTTACAAAATTCCCCATGCTCTTTACCGCAAGGAAGTTCGGAGGCGGACGGTTTTGCATGTACACGATGAGGACAATCGTTGTTCCCTTGGCGACAAAGTGGAGGTCATGGAGACGCGGGCGTTGAGTAAAATGAAGCGTTGGCGGGTGATTAGGGTAATCGAAAAGATGCCGATTTCGGAGTAGGTTTATGTTGCAGCAGCAGAGTATATTGGATGTCGCGGACAATACGGGGGCGAAGAAGGCAATGATGATTCGTCGCCTTGGACAGAATACGCGTACGGCAGCCATAGGAGACGTGATTGTCGTTGCCATTAAGCAGAGTATTCCCGAAGCAACGGTGAAAAAGGGAAGTGTAGCCCGTGCCGTTATTGTGCGTACGGCGGCTCCCATTGCCCGGGAAGATGGAAGTTATTTGCGTTTTGATCGCAATGCCTGTGTGATCATCGATGACAAAGGAAATCCGAAGGGAAGTCGAATTTTTGGTCCCGTTGCCCGGGAGTTGCGGCAGAAAAATTTTATGAAAATTATTTCCCTAGCGCCGGAGGTAATATGAAATACAAAATTAAAAAGAATGATGAGGTGGTGGTAATTTCCGGAGCAAATAAAGGGAGCCGCGGGAAGGTATTGGAAGTTTTACGGGATTCCTGTCGTGTTGTTATTGAGGGGGTAGGTTTACGCAAGCGGTACATCAAGAAGGATCAGAAACATCCCGAAGGTGGAGTGGTTGAGCGGGAAAGTAGCATCCATTATTCCAATGTGATGAGGGCTGAAAAATTTGATAAAAAGAGGAGTTAATTAAGGGTTTTAATCTTTTGGGAGTTGCGTTAGTACATCGATCTCAGAGGGAATATGATGAAAAAATCAGTTTTAAAGGAGTATTATTCAGGGGTTGTGGTCGAGGAATTGACGAAGGCGTATGGCTACAAAAATAAGCATTTGGTGC
>JAISMD010000041.1 GCA_031276935.1 Puniceicoccales bacterium | reverse complement strand
CTCAAAATCTATTTCGCACAACTCAACGGTGATTTTTCGAATTTGGAGGAGGGATTGCGATTTGCCCAAAAGGAAATTGGCCCATGGATACAACCTGTGGCTACGGACCGTCTTTCGCCCACTTAATTTTCGGGAAAAAATATTGCTTCTTTCCAGGATTTCAGGTAGATAGATTTCCCTATGTTACCACCGATCCACGTGATTGATTTCGAAGGCAATCGCGCCTATGGGATTCTGGAATACGCCCTCGTGACGTTGGAAAATAGTGACATCGGAGACATTTGCTACGCCAATTGTTCCGAAAGCGATCATTTAGCGGCGTTACATTTTCGCGAACATTCACGTTTTTCGGGGAAAGCGGGGCAATTCCCCTTTGCGGAACACCTCTCCCTATTCAAGGCGAAACGGGCCTGTGGAGTGTTCTGCGCGCACAACGCAGTCATTGAGGAACGTCTTTTACGGCACTACAGTTTTTGTCCAGAGATGGTCAGGGAAAGCGATGAACGTACCGGTGGAGATAGGAATGGATTGACAACGACACCTCTGAAAGAACGGATTGCCCGTGTAGGCGATGGCGGTGCGCGATGGCAGGGAACATGGGGACCGTGGATCGACACATATCGACTGTACAAAAAATTTTATCCATCGGTCCAACGCTATGGGCTAAAGGAATTGATTCGGCATTTTCGCTTGGAGGAACGGCTAGAAAATCTAGCATCGGAGCAGACCGGGGAGCAATTAACCTTCCACCGAGCCCTCTACGATGCACTGGGGACGGCCCTACTGCTTTTAAATTTCACCGAATTATTTTCGATTCGTGACATAAAATTCCTTCTTGTCGACTAATTTTTCCACCAAAAAGATATTTTTTCCATTAAATTGAAAATTATTCCACCAAAAATAGAAATTGTACGAGATTTTTCTTTTTTGCGAAATTATTTCTCTTTAAATGAATTTACTTCGATTTTAATGTGGTAATTATAATTTATGTGGAATAGTTTCGATTTATTGGAAATTTTCCCAAGCGGGAATTTTTTGTGTGGAGAAATTTCGGGACAAAAAAAATGCGCACCGGAGTGCGCTTTTCCAAATCTAATTTCTACGATTATGAAATTTAATTTCTGCGAGTATGCTACATCACTATAGATCCAAAATGCCAACACACCCTGATGCAGGATCAGTATCGTTAATTGTTTTGGCATCAGCCAAAGCTCCGGCTCGATTGGTTGCGCTGGTAATAGTTGCTCCAGTCGTGTTAGGTGCACCACCGAAAATGCAACTAATTGCACCGAGACCAGTTGTTCCTATCTGAGCAACAGCATACTCTTGTCCCCATGGATCCTTGTCGCTATCAATAAGCCCTGCACTTATCAATGTTTTTAATAGGCCAGGATCAGCTTTAATAGCTTGAGCGGGATTTCGCGCCTTATATATTTGTAGAGCCGAAGGCACCGTGTCCGTAACAAAAATCTTTGCCGCAGATCGCCTCCCCTGTTCAAAGGAATCCCCCAAGGACCTTACCATTACGGTCGCCAATACACCAATTAATGCAACGACAATCAATATCTCTATGAGTGTCATACCACTTTTCCCATTTCTTTTACTTATATCCATAATTTTTTCTCCTTTTTTAATCTATGTGCCATAGAATAATACACTTTTTTTCAAAAACAAGTTTTTTTACATTTTTCTGCAAAAAAAATTATTTTTTCTTTTTTTTAAATTTAAATTGCCCGCTGAATCTTAAATTTTAACCACATCCGGCGTAAAAGATACGACCAATCGATAGGGTTGCCCCGGCTGCATCACTAAAGGATAATCCCGGGAAAGCTCCTGTATGTAATGGATCTTTCCGTAGTGCGTCCGATAATTCCTGTCCCCCTCCACCTCCCTTATCCCTTGCCAACTTAACATTAAATCGTCGTGCTCCACGAATATCCCTAAATTCCCTTCCCCTAGGGCTAAATTGTTCGACCCGTAAACGGAATGGGGCGCACTTAATGCCACCATGTAACTTATCCGCTCTACCCGTACCGGATTCTTCACCATGTAGGTAAATTCCGAAATAATCTTCCCTTCACCGAATGTCCATAGCACCCGACAACTCCCCAATCCTGCGGTAATTTCCTCCTCCACCGTTACCCATTCCGGTTGCTCGTAGGAGAAAATAATACTCCCCTTGCTCCCTAATCCCGTGGATAATTTCTTCCCGTAAAACGACGGAATGTAACGCTTACCTTCCACGGTGAGTTCCGGTTGCAATATGGGGAGATATTTTTCCGCTGGCCAGTCAAATATGCCGGGACAGTGCGGAAATGCTAGGAAATCGCTGCTCCCACATCCATTGCCACTAACTAACGGGAGCTGTAAATTCATGGCCGTCTTCCCATCACGGTAAACGAATAAACCATTTTCCCGCTTGAGACCTTTGTCAAAAATAACGAGGCGATTCCCCGCCTTGAAATTAAAAACCCTCCGAATGTGACTCACATTAATCGAACTCCTTCGCGCTAGGCGTGCCCATTGGCAAAGGTGGCATACGGCATCGAAATTCGCCCGAATGCTACTCTTTTCCGTACCCGACATGCGCTCCGAATCGCAAATGACAACGTATCCGTGTTCCTGATCCACGTAATGGCAGAAAAATTTCTGAAATAAATCAAAGACAATATTAATATACAACGCCTGTTTATCCGGGGTAATCCAACCATCCCGTAGGGCCTGTAACACCATGCTAATGCAGTACATCTGCCCATGGGCACCGAGTCCGTTGCCATAGGCCCAACAAGTCCCGTCTTCCCGCATCAAATCAGGAATCAGACGGAGATATTTCTCCGCGTAGGTACGTAGGCTGGGTAATTTTTTTTCCACGAAAAAATTGTCCGTGTGATAATATAAAGCCTGACGAATAAACGAAAAATTAAATACACCCTGCACATCGAAGGTTCCCCCTAAACCGTGGCCGTTGGTGGCATCGAAAAATCCACCCGTTGAATGCTGTTCGCAATATTCCAAAAAGCGGTCGATAAGTTTCCCCGTTTCGTCCTTCTTCGTCAACCTAAATTCGTGGCGCACAACCGCTTTCCCAATGGCATTGGCAAAGTGATATTCCTTGAGTTCGTCCCGGCGGAGCAATAGGTGGTCGAGTTGGGTGCGCACCTCATCGTCCAATCTTTCCCAAACCGGATTGCGTTCCCTTACGGCACCAAAGGAAAGTAGGGCAAGGGCTACATAACTTCCCCAATCCGTATCCTTACCTTTATACATGCTCCCCACTTGATAGGCAATGGCCTTCGCTACCAGATCGATGACATGACGCGAAGATAAATTTACCTCGTGGGTCAAACGATAATATTCCCCTAGGGCAAAGGCTAGGTGAGCCGCTTCATCACCTACCAATTCTTCCTGCCCAATGGGACGAATACTTCCATCTTCATTGATGAAGTCTAAATTGTGTACCAAAATCAAACGGACGATATCGGCACATTGCTCCGCGAAATTTTGCATCCTCTTGCTAACCTGATCTAATGGCTTAATGTCGTTTGCAACAAAATCAAGAATTCTTTATTGTTTTTCGTCTTTTTCATACGTGTAATAAGCGTATCGGCCGCCTCCTCAACCTTGAGTCCATTTAGCGCTCGACGGAAAAAATGTACCCCCTCTAAGTAATTCCGTGGTAGCAGTAATTCTTCCTTGCGCGTCCCGGAAGCTTGGACATCGATGGCCGGATAAATACGCATATCCGCAGTCTTTTTATCGAGTACGATTTCCATGTTGCCCGTGCCTTTAAATTCTTGAAAAATGAGATCATCCATGCGACTCCCCGTTCCTATGAGCGCCGTCGCCAAAATCGTTAGACTACCGGAACCTTCCAAATTCCGTGCCGCAGAAAATAACATACGGGGATGTTCCAATGCCTTGACGTCAACGCCTCCGGACATCGTCCGTCCACTGGAAAATTGTCGATTGTATGCCCGCGCTAAACGGGTAATGGAATCGAGTAAAATAACGACGTCCTTTCCCGTTTCCACGAGTCGCTTTGCCCGTTCGATGGCTAATTCCGCCACCTGAATCTGCGTTAACCGATCCTCGTCATTGGATGAAGCAAAGAGTTCCGCATCCACCGTGTAACGGAAATCGGTCACCTCCTCCGAACGCTCATCCACAAGTAATACGATTAAATGGGAATCCCGGTGGTTTTCCTTGATACCTAGAGCGATATCGTGGAGAATGGTCGTCTTACCTGCCTTCGGTGGCGCCACAATAAGTCCCCGCTGCCCCTTCCCTATGGGGGTAAATAAATCAATGATGCGATTGGTTAACCGTCCGTCTTCCACTTCTATGGGTAAAAATTGATCCGGTGCGAGGGAAGTACGCTCTTCAAATTTCGCCAATCCCATCCGTTGGGTTACTCCTAAACCGTCGATGCGATCGATTTCCGTAACCCGTGGGTTGGGGTAGTCACTGCGCTCCAACATTTTCCCCTCAATCATCATCCCCCGACGAAGGCGATGGTGTATCAGTAAATCCCTCGGTACATAGGGATCCTCCCGCTGTACCTTACCCAAGTAGCGTAGATTAATAATGTGACCGAACTTACCCGTACCGTCGATCTCCAAAATACCGGAAACCGCGACCTGTTGGTCGGGATCCACATTCTTATAGCGTTCATTGATACGCCTACTTCTTTCCCGATGTTCACTCATTTTCCTCAGCCAAAACTAATTTTTTTTAGCCAAAATTCTCCAACGAATTGCTTCCTTTTAAATTGCTTTCCTTTATATATGCTCTTCCTGACATAGAACGGCTCTAACATAAACGGCGTAGATCGACGACCGTATGGCTGACCTTACCTCGCATCAGCGCATCGATATCCGTACCGGGGAGTGGAGTTATCGAAGTATCGAGATCCTGTTCAACGGCAAAAACATATTCCTCCCCCTCCTTTTCGTAGAGGGAACCGTGGAGCGGGTAAAGTGCTCCTTTCCCGTGCATAATATTGCTTAGCCGTGTCATTTCCTTTTCCGTTTGGGACGTCATCGGATAGGGGAAGTTGATATTGTGTACCACATTTTCCGAAGTTTTTCCAATTTCTTCGGCGTAGAGTACGGTGCGTTCCACCGCAGCGTCGATGCTGCGCATGAGACCTTCGTGGGCAAGGAAATTAATTTTTTTCTGGATGTAACGCCCCTCCTGTCCGGGAAGACACTGGGAAACCGCAATGGAAGGTACCCCGAATGTCGCACCTTCTATGGCTCCTCCAACGGTCCCGGAACAAAAAATCATCGGAATGGATGTGTTGACACCCCAATTGATACCGGAAATAACAACGTCGGGGATTTTTCCCTCCAACAAATGGGAAAACGCTAAATTGACGCAATCCAATGGCGTTCCTCCTATGGCCCATGCCGGACAATCCAATCCTTCAAAGGTCTCAATTCTAATTCCCTTCGTCAGACTACATCCACACCCTACCCCGCTTTTTTCACTATCCGGTGCGGCAACGTAGACTTCCCAATGTTCCGTTACGAGGGCACGTACGAGACGTTGTAACGCCGCTGAATGAATACTATCGTCATTCGTCAGAAGGACTCTCATGGCTCCGACTATGAAGGGTTTGAAAGAAAATTCAAGTTCAGATTATTCTATGTGGAAGATTTTAAGATTTTAATGAACGCATCCTGCGGAATTGCAATTTTCCCGATTTGTTTCATTTTTTTCTTGCCCTCCTTTTGTTTTTCGAGGAGTTTACGTTTCCGCGTAATGTCTCCGCCATAGCATTTCGCCGTCACATCCTTCCGCAACGCACTCAACGTCTCCCGGGCAATGATCGTACTCCCAATCGCCGCCTGAATCGCTATGGCAAAGAGCTGTCGTGGTAAAATTTCCTTCAGCTTCTGACATAATTCCCGGCCCTTAGCTACCGCCTTATCCCGATGTACAATCAGCGAAAAGGCATCGATCGCTTCCCCGTTGACCAGTAAATCCATCTTCACTAAATTCGATGTCCGGTATTCCCCTAACTCGTAGTCCATGGAACCATAACCCTTGGTGATACTCTTCAAACGGTCGTTGAAATCCACTAAAACCTCATTCAATGGCAATTCGCAACACAGCATAACCCGTTGCTGATCCACTGTATCCGTCCGTAAACACGTCCCCCGCTTCTCGGAAATGAGCATCAACATGTCGCCGATGGAATCGTTGGGAATATGAATCATCGCCCGAATCATCGGTTCCTGGATGTAGTCAATGGAGGAGGGTTCCGGTAAATGGAGAGGATTATCCACCAATAATTCCACGCCATCGGTTTTCATGACCCTGTATACCACACTGGGGTAGGTGGAAATGACATCGAGGTCGTACTCCCGACGAATCCGTTCCTGTACAATCTCCATGTGCAATAATCCCAAAAAACCACAGCGAAAACCAAAGCCTAACGCCGTCGAGTTCTCCGATTGGTAAACCAAGGCCGAATCGTTCAACTGTAACCGAGCTAAAGCTGCCTTTAATTTCTCGTAATCCGGCGTATCAATCGGATAAATACCGCTGAAAACCATGGGGCGTACCTCCTTATAACCCGGTAGCATTTCCTTCGCTGGAGCGGCAAAATGGGTAATGGTATCGCCGATCTTAATCTCCGCCACATTTTTAATATTGGTCACGACAAAACCAACCTGTCCCACTCCCAGTATACCCGTCGAAACCATCTGCGGCGAAAAGATACCCACATCCTTAATTTGGATACGCTGCTCCGTTCCCATGAGAAACATTTCATCGCCGGTCCTTACCTCGCCGGAAAAGACACGAATGTAGCAAATCACACCCTGATAGGCGTCAAATACGGAGTCGAAAACGAGACAACGGGTCTGGGGATAATCCGCCCAACGCGGTTGCGGAATGCGTTCCACCACGGCGTTCAAAATTTCCTCGATACCCACACCTGACTTCGCACTCGCCCGCAACGCCTCCTCCCGCGGTATGGCTAAAACATCCTCCAACTGCGTCAGTACGACATCCGGTTGCGCACTCTGTAAATCGATCTTGTTCAACACCGGAATAATCACCATCTTTTGTCCGATGGCCAGATTCGCATTGGCAACCGTTTGAGCCTCGATACCCTGGGAAGCGTCGATCAATAATAGTGCCCCTTCACAGGCGGCTATGCTCCGCGAAACCTCGTAGGAAAAATCCACATGGCCCGGCGTATCGATTAAATTGAGTAAAAATTCCTCCCCATTCGGACGCTTTAATTTCATCGAAACCGGATGACACTTGATCGTAATCCCACGCTCCCGCTCCAAATCCATCGAATCCAATAACTGATCCTGCATCTTACGCTTCTGAACCGTATGGGTAAATTCCAAAAGACGATCGGACAAGGTCGTTTTGCCGTGGTCGATGTGGGCGATGATACAAAAGTTGCGAATCCTATCCAGTGAATTCATAGGCCTAAAATGACGAGACCTCCCCGCTTAGCAATGCTAAAGGGCGGAGAAATATGGACATACCCTTGAAATTTTCGCGAAAAATATGGAAAAATTTAAGCCGCATTCGGCAAAGACTTGACATAACCTTTACCTATTTTTATAGGTGCTGTGTCTATATTTTGGTATCGAAAATGAAAACAGCAAAAATGAATACGGTTTTCGAATGGCTCAAAGCCATCATTATTCTCCCGCTCAATGTGCTTGTCATTATTCCGCTAATCCTTCTTTATTGCACGAATTATGGTCGACAATTAATCGGTTTGCCCCAGGTAACTACGGGTATTATTTTATTATTAATCGGATTGTTGCTGGCCGCTTGGACCATGTCCCTCTTTGCCCGCAAAGGAAAGGGAACTCCCGCTCCATGGAATCCTCCCCCGAATTTAGTCATCATCGGCCCCTATGCCCACGTGAGAAATCCTATGTTGACCAGTGTATTTATTATGCAAATTGGCGAATGTCTATGTCTGGGTTCGTGGGCATTATGGATTTGGTTAGCCGTATTTTTGTCGATAAATTTGGTCTATCTTCCCCTCTGCGAAGAAAAGGATCTGGAGCAACGCTTTGGGCAATCCTACACAGAATATAGGCACAATGTTCCCCGTTGGATTCCCCGTTTGACGCCCTGGAAACCTTCCGCTCGTTGAGTAAAATTTTTGATATACAATGGCTCAAAAAACTTTCCAAAGTTCACAAAAAGCCACCGATTTAGAATCTTCTGGAAAATATTTATTGATACGGCCCCGGTTGTATCTGCGATAAAAATTACTTAGCCCTTACTTTCTTTTGGTTTCACTTTCGCTACTATCTTCACTTTCGCTATTACTTCCTACCCGTGCACCCTTGGAACGTAAATAGCTTATAGTGGCCGTATATTCCCGTTGCACCCAAGCTTTTAGCAGGGGACTTCGAAAGCCTTTTTCATGTATTTCTTTGTTTATTCTATTTCTCCCGGAAAAAGCATAATCCAAGGGCGTTTCCCCGTGTTTATTGGGTGCATTGACATCGACCCTTCCATCAATCAATTCTTGGACTTGGAGGCAATTCCCATTCCATGCGGCTTCATGTAGAGGCGTATCTCCATCTCTATTTTTCCCTTCCATATCGGCTCCTCCATCGATCAACGTCTTGAATACTTCTAAACTGGCACCACCACAGGCAGCTGCATGTAAAGGTAATTCAAAAGTCCGTTCCGGATCCGGATTAGGATCAGCACCATTTTCCAATAATAATTCTATAATCGCCAAGCCGGCCCTCAATTTCCCCCAACAGCAATGGTGCACGGCGTGAACTAGCGGCGTATACAACCCGCTTTCTTTATTGGGATCGGCTCCATATCTTAGCAGTAATCTGACGATTTTGTAGTCACCTTTCCTCACCGCATCGCCCAATGGCGTATCCCTCCTCTGATCACCAACCACATTGGGATCAACTTTCCGTTCCAGTAAAAATCGTACTAAATCATAGCGTCCATGGTTTACGGCACAAATCAATAGCGGAGTTTTAAATATACTTTCATTAGCATCGCCACCTTCGTCCAAATATTCCTTCAGACTTTTCGTGCTAATGCTCCTAAACAAAGAATCACTTATTTCTTCCGGATCTCGAAGATACGCCTCGGCAGTTACAAAATGCCCCAACAGCCAACCCATTAAAACAACATTTCTGAACAATTTTTTTCTATCCATACGGTCTTCGGGACGTATTTTTACACAAAATTAAGTCAAGGCAAAAAATATACTTTCCCCAGAAGAATCCCGCGGGAATAATAGCAGGATCTCATAGGGAAATGTACCCACTACGAATGTTGCGTGAATCCAAAATTCCGTTCCTAGCTAGTACGCTTTATAAATTCCTCAATAAATTTCGTTGTCACATTTCCCGCTCGAAAATCCGCATCCGACATAATTGCTTTGGTAAAGGGTATGGTGGTTGAAATCCCGTGGATAATGTACTCTTCTAGAGCCCGACCCATTTTCTGAATGGCCGCTTCCCGGGTTTCCCCGACCACAATTAGTTTACCGATCATGCTATCGTAATACTGGGGAATTCTATAGCCACCGTAGGCATGACTATCCACCCGAATACCCTTTCCGCCCGGTGCGTAATACAGTGTAATTTCCCCGGGACAGGGTACGAAATTGCGTTCCGGATCCTCCGCATTGATACGGCATTCGATGGCGTGTTTTGTGAATTTCACGTTTTTCTGATCAAAGGGAATCTTTTCCCCGGCAGCAATGCGTAATTGTAAATCGACGAGGTCGATCCCCGTTGCCTCCTCCGTCACACCGTGTTCCACCTGGATACGCGTATTCATTTCCATGAAGTAGAAATTACCCTGTTTATCGACCAAAAACTCAATGGTACCAGCGTTTTCGTAGCCGCATTGTTTGGCAAGGCGTACCGCCGCATCCCCCATTTTTTCCCGCAAACTATTGTCCAAAAATAGGGAAGGAGCTTCCTCGATCACCTTCTGATACCGTCGCTGAATGGAGCAATCCCGTTCCCCAAGGTGTAAGATTTTCCCTTGCTTATCGGCAATAATTTGGACCTCGATATGCCGGGGATCTTCGACGAACTTTTCAATGTAAACACCACCGTTACCAAAATTTTTCTCCGCTTCCGTACGGGCGAGATTAAATTCCTTCCCAAAGGCAACGGAATTGTATACCAAACGCATACCCTTTCCTCCGCCTCCCGCCACCGCTTTAATGATAACGGGGAAACCAATGGATTCCGCAATCCGTAAGCCTTCATGCTCGCCCTCCACCACCCCTTCACTGCCGGGAATCGTGGGAACCTTCGCCTTTTTAGCCATATCCTTTGCGTAGGCCTTATCGCCCATCTGGCGAATGACTTCCGGCTTGGGTCCAATAAAGGTAATTTTACAATCGGAACATTGTTCCGCGAACATCGCATTCTCCGACAAAAATCCGTAGCCGGGATGTATGGCATCCACATTACCTAACTCCGCTGCACTGAAAATACGATCCGCCCGTAGGTAACTCTCCGATGACGGTCCCGCACCGATACAAATCGCCTCATCGGCAAAGTGTACGTGCAGGGATTGTTCATCCGCCTCCGAGTAAACCGCTAAGGTACGGATGCCCAACTCACGGCAAGATCGTATGATTCGTAGCGCAATTTCTCCCCGATTCGCGATTAAGATTTTATCAAACATTTAACAAATTTCTATCTTAAATAGGGGCTGCCCGAATTCCACTGGTTGCCCATCCATAACCAATATCTCATGCACAATCCCCGAAACATCCGATTGGATTTCATTCATCACCTTCATGGCCTCCAAAATGCAAATGGCGGTATCTTTTTCGACGCGCGTACCGATTCGCACAAAGGGCTCACCTCCCTGGGAAGATGAAGCGTAGAAAGTCCCCACCATGGGCGATTTAATGAGGTGAAAATTCTCGATTGGGGCCGCTTTAGCGGGGACTTCTTCGTGTACCACTTGGCTTTGCAATTGAGGTTGTACCCCGTAGACCTGGGGAAAAGTAGGCGCTAAAAGTGGGGTATTTTTCCGCAATACAATTTTCGTATTTCCGTCGCCAATTTCAATCTCTGCGAGATTGGAACGGTCCATAATTTCAATTAATTCCTCGATATATTTTTTATCCAAAACTTTTCCTCCAATTCTTGATTAGAATCCTAACTTATTTTATTGATCAAGTCAAATTTTTCAAAATTACTAGAAAACTAATAAGAACCATGCAAAAGCAAAGTGAAATCATATTGAATGCCGTAGACGTAGCAAATATCTCGGAAAATCCTTCGATTAAAACCCGTCCCTATTCCAAGGTCGCAGAGAAAACGCTATTCTTCGACAGTTTACGCTACATTTTTCAGGGCGCCCTCGATGCGGAAATCTTTACGGTCATTCTATTGATGGCGGGACAAATCTGGCATACGGGAATCAATTGGAAGCTCACCCTCACTGCGGTTGCTTTCCTGGGTATGATTTTTACACCCATTACCCAGCAACTTGCCAATCGTTCCCGCTGGAATAACATGCAAGTTTCGGCACTATATTTTACGCTGATCAGTGTTGCGTTTCTTTGTGCGGCCTTTGCGAGTTCCTGGACTATGTTTTTCCTATGCATGGCCATTGCCCGCATCTGCGATAAACAACAAATTCCCCTAATGCTCAACGTTTATTGTGACAATTATCCCAAAGAATATCGGGGCTTCCGGCTTGGGATGGCCTTGATGTGTATGCCCATTGGGGGAATAATTTTTTCGCAACTCATTGCCAATTCCCTGGGGAAAAATCCAGCCCATCTCTGCCATGCCCTGCTGCTGGCAAGTTTGTTAGCCCTACTATGCGCAGCGTGTTTTTTGAAAATCCCGGCAAAAAAAATTGCCGTCGATTGCCATCCCCCCCTTTGGGATAACTTTAAACTCCTCGCCAAGGATCGCCTTTTCACGACGATTTTATGTCTCTATTCCCCCATTGCAATTGCGAATCAAATGACATTACCGTTGCGCGTGGAATATTTGGCAGGACACAAACACGGCCTCGACCTCTCCTACGAAATGATCCTGGCGATACTCATCGTTATTCAGCCCCTGGCCTATGCAATCAGCGGACCACTTTGGGGAAAAATGTATGACCGTGTTAATCTAATCACAATGCGCCAATGTGTAACCGCATGTTTCCTCGTAGGCATTCCCCTGTTTTTCGCGACGGATAACATTCACATGATTTATCTGGCGAGTATTTTGCTGGGCATTGGACGGGGAGGCGGTGTTATTTTTTGGAGTTTATGGGTTAGCAACATCGCTCCGAAGGAAAAAGTGAGTGAATATATGAGTGCGAATACGGCAATTATAGGTTTACGGGATGCCCTAGCTCCCATTATCGGCTACTATCTCCTCCAATATACAAGCCCATTGACGGTGGGTGTCGTTGCCTTTCTCCTACTCCTAATTTCGCTACTGGGATTCGAATACATAGGTCGCCTCCCGTCCTACGGACAGCGCATTGCAGAAATGAAAAATAATTAAAAAACAATTGACGTTTGAAGGAATTTCGGTCCTATTTTTGCACATGAATGTGCATTCGAAGCGGAAGGTAATTTCTTGTTTTATCGCAGTTAATTTTTGTTCTTTGCTTTCCGCCACGACGGTGGAAATAAAAAAAACCAAGGATGCCATAAAAGAAACAAAGGCCGCAAAGGAAATAAAAAATCTAAATAAGGCGATCAAATCGCTGATTTCCATAGTGGGGGACGATGAAGCAAAAAGAAAAACGACGCTCCGGAAATTGGAACAGGATGTGATCCTGCAAAAAACGGAAACGGAAATACGAAAAAAAGTTATCGAAAAAACGGCAATGGATACAAATTTCCTAATTAATCTACGGAATTTGCTTCAGATTAGTGAGCAGGAAATCAGCGAAGGGGAATGGACCACATTCCAAAACGTGCTCAACCATCGCCACCAAAAAACAAACCAGTTTACGCAAATCAATCGAGAGGTATGTGACGCCATAAAAAAGGGAAACATCGAAGCGTTGGAAAACACCATCGATCAGAGCATTGGAGAGCAATGTCGCCAGGCGAATGCGAACGGAGATAGGGAAAAAATTCAACGCGTTAAGGATAAATATAACCTGGTTAATCTGGAAAAAAGATGCCATGATGTGGAAAAAAATTTCTCCTGGTTGGAATTGGCTGCCCAAAAAGGGAATACCGAAATTGTAGCGTTACTCCTCTTCCACTGTATTTTTATCCTCGAGGAAGAACCTTTGACCGACATTATTCAAAGTCTAAAAAACATAGCGTCCCAATACGACTACGGCGAAATGCAAACCTTTCTGGAAAACTTCATAACATTTGCCTCGGATGAAGAATATCTTAGCTTTTTTGAAAAAATTCGTATCGGTCCCATGTACTTCAAAGATCCGACAAAAAAGAATTTAGATCCACAAAAAAGGAATATTAATTTTGCCCGAGAGATGGTGAATTTTTGTCTCAAAAAAGACAGCCAATCTGTTTATTCATGAGCGGTTTTGACTTTTAGAAAATTCCTTTTTCCTGGGCATTGGTTCACCTCTGCGTTCGGAAGAACGGGGAAATTTAATGCCCAAGTTTTTCGAGAAAATTTCACCTATCCCTCAAATTTCTTGACGATAACGGTGGAATTCGTTCCCAGCATACCGAAGGATGTATTGAGGACAATATTCACTGTACCCGTATATTTTGCTCCATTAATCACCAAATTTTCCAGGGCACATTTGGGATCCAAATCCTCAATGTTGATGGTGGGGTGGACGTATCCGTCCTGAAATGCCGGTAAATTCCCCGCCAATTCTAACGCACCGGCGGCTCCCATTGCATGGCCGATAAAACTTTTTGTATTATTGATATAGGTTTTTTTCGATTGTCCAAATACTTCTCGAATGGCCTCACATTCGATGCTATCCCCCATGGGCGTCGACGTCGCATGGGTATTGACAATATCCACCTGATCTGCCCGTATTTGAGCCCGTTCGAGCGCTAAACGTATGCACTCTGCCTGCCGTTTCGCATTGGGTAATACGGCATCCGTTGCGTCCGTATTCATCCCATAGCCAATAACTTCGCCATAAATTTTCCCATTCCGCTTCCGAACATCCTCCAAACGCTCCATCGTAAATAGACATCCCCCTTCACTCACAACAATACCATTACGCCTGCGATCAAAGGGGCAACTTACCCTATTGGGATCTGTACCGTGTCCCAGTGCACCCTGGCTACGAAAACCGGCAAATATGCCGAAAGAACGTATGCTCTCACTCACCCCTCCCGCTAGGGCTAAATCCACTTCTCCGAGACGAAGCATCTGAATCGCTTGAATGATACCGGCATTGCCCGCCGCACAGGCAGCTCCAATGGTGTAATGGGGGCCACGAATACCGAGTTTGAGATTAATTTCACCGGCTGGATTATTAGCTATGGTGCGTGGATTATGGTGCGGTGACCAAAATTTGACGTCGAAGGCAAATTGGGACAGGTTATAAACCTCATTTTCCGTCTCCACATTACCGTGCTCCGTAATGCCAACGTATACCCCTACGCGATTGGTATCGATTCCATCAAGTCGAATACGGGCATCCGCTAAGGCCTCCTGCGCACAAAAAATACCAATGGAACCCGCCCGCGTACAATTACGCAACTCCTTTTTACTTTGGTATTTCAAGGGATCGAAGTCACAAACACCCGCCGGTAGCTTCCCCATGTGCCGCACCTCCAGCTCCTGAATGCGACTAATCCCGTTGAGAAGACCGTGGCGAAAATCCGTCAAATGATTGGCATTGGGTGCCGTCAAACCGACTCCCGTAATCACGACTCTCTCTCCTTGCATGGATGCAGAAGTAAGGATATCGCCAAAGAATAAAAGTAAAAAATAGAAATTCCCTTCGCCGAAGGAGGATAAAATCTACCGAAGAAAAAGTATACAAAAAAATGGGAACCAATATTCTTGGTGGAGCCGATCGGTCTCGAACCGACGACCTCCACAATGCCATTGTGGCGCTCTTCCAACTGAGCTACGGCCCCTCGCCTCTACCTCATTGGAATTTTTCCGCTCCGAGCAAGCACGAAATGTTCGCCCCATCGTCACAATTTCTACCCCCATGAATTAATTTTAAAAAAAATAATATTTTTTCTTTTATTTTAGTAAATTTTATTTAATATTACGGAATCATGAGTATTAGCAGTATAAATTTTTTAGGGATCCAGGATTTTGGAAAAACAATACAGGAAACAAGGGATAAGGCCATCGAAGAGTTTAAAAAAAATAAAACTGAAGGTTTTTCTTCCAATATATTAACAATAACGTCCCCGGAAGGAGAAATTAGAAAATTTGAAATTAAGGCCGTCGTCAGCCCTCACAGTAATGTCATTGCCCGTTTTTTTGGCCGTAAAGAAACAAATATTATAATTCATGAATTAACTCCGCTGGAAAGAATGATAAGTAGCGGTATTTTAAAACCTACCTCGACATTAAATGAACTTCCCAAAATAGAGTCTGCCACGACAGATCGCACCTTCGTTTTCAACAAGGGGAAAGGGATGAAAAAATTCGTAAAGCAACAAAATCTTGTAAATGGAAATGAAACCCAACAGGAACCCACGGCTCCCATGATGGAACAAAAAAGTCCTTCGGGAAAAACTAAGCATAGGAAAAAAGGAGTCCTAGGACGTGCAAAAAATCGTTTAAAAAGTTTATTCCAAAAACAATCAAAAACAAAATCTTTGCAGACTTCCTCACAAATTTCCCCCGAAGACATGGCATCCCAAAATGCATTGGAGGCATTAAAAATACAAAAACAATTCGAAAACAGAAAACTTGAAAGGACATCCTCCCAAATTTCACTTGGGCCTACTCCGGAAGCAATACCGGAAAGTAGTATGCCTAGGAGCCAGAGTTTACCATCCATTTTCCCAACCATTGATCAACCGACCATTCAACCAAAGGAATCGAAAGATCTTGAAAGCACTCAAATTGCGACGCTCCGATCCCAAATCCCCGCATTGAAGACAATAGAAAGTCTCCGAAAGGATGAATATGGTAGTGTTTATAGTTTGGGAAAAGATCTTTCGGCATTAATTAATGCAGATCTAAATGAAATCGGAAATTTAGAAAAAGAAATAGCCATCATTATACTCAATCAAACAAAAGCCCTAGCAAAAATCAAACAAACCATACAGCAAATTGACCAAGGACAATTACCCCTTACGGACAAAAAAAGTGGAGAGCTTTTTCCTCGGGACGTCGTCCAAAGCGTTCTCAACAATATGAAAGCAGATTACGCTATTACTGAAAACGGTGTTAAAGAGGAAGTCCTAAGAGCAAGCAACTTACTCTCTCTCTTTACAGAAATAAAAAAGCTTCAATCTATTTCTTCTCCAAAGGAATTAGAAGAATCAGAAAAGAAAATCAAAAAACTGCATGAAACCCATACAAATGAAGAGAAATTCATTGCTGCCCAAGAAATGCAACGGGACCATCAAGCAAGAAGCAAAGGAAATGATAAGACACAAGCAGCAAAGGTGGACCCAGTAGCGAAAGAATTGAAAAAGCAAATAAAATCATTGGGGGGGAAACTAGAAAAATCCAACGGGAAAAACTTTGAAAAAGTATTGGAAACCAAAATAGAAACTACATTCACCAGGGCTATGAAGAATGCCCTCCAGGATATTACTGGAACAGATTAGAAAATTTCGTAAAAATATATCATATCTTTTCGAGCACCTCATAGCATTGTGGTGCTCTTTTAACGGAATCACACAATCCAATTCTTTCAAAAAAAAGATCGCCCGGGTCTAAGTAAGCGTGGAATATGCATTCAATAACCGATATTAGCTCCGCCCAAGTAAATTTTTAAAAAAAATAGTATTTTTCGTTTTCCTTTTAGTAAAATTTTTATAGCATGATAAAATCATGATGGGAATCCATAATATTAGCAATCTCTCTGAAACACAATCCCAAATCATCAAAAGATTTGCGCAAAATATCGAAGCAACAACACAAAAAGCCATTAAACAATGTAAAAAAAGCGGCCAAAACACCTCCCTGGAGGGAACATTTTCAGTGAAACATAGGGTAGGCGATAACGAAACCTTAGAAAAAAAATATAAAATCAGCGTAAACGTTAACCCTTCCAATGAATCCCTGGGGATCCAAATTTCTTGTGAAGAAATCGATACGGAAACTAAATCGCAAACAAAGTTGGAAAGTAGAAAGGCTCCCGCATACTTGAACAAAGTCACTTTCGAAAAAAGTAAAAAGAAAAGTAAAAAGGAATCAGGAGTTATTTCTGATCCCAAACAGGAAGCATTCAAACAGTTGGTAGCAGGATTCATAAAAGAACAAAATGCTATTTCCGTTAATTTCACGCTGCAACAAAAGGAATTACAGCAACAAAAAGAATTAGAAGCCCTCCTCAAAAGCGCTCAACGCGAAACCCTCCAATCCCAAATTCCCGCCTGGGAAAATATACAAAAACTCAGAACCGATAAATACGGCAGCATTCGTTCCTTAGAAAATAAATCATTGGAATTAGCAAATGATGCCAATAAAGATGTTAAGAGAGAGAGAATCGGAGAATTAAAAAAAGCAATAGACACCATTATACAAAATAAAACAAATGCCCTAGCGGAAATCGAACAAGCCATACAGCAAATCGAACAGGGACAACCACCCCTCACAGACCAAAAAAGTGGAAAACCTTTTTTGCAGGACGTCGTCAAAAGTGTTCTCGATGATATGAAAAAAAATTATGATTTTAATGAAAATAATGTTAGAGTCGAACTCCTAAGAGCCAAAAATTTACACGAACTTTTTGACAAAATAGAAACTCCCCGAGTTTCTTTAGAAGAGCTCAAAGCATTACACAGCAAACATGAAATCGAGGAAAATCTTGTTTTTTCCAGTGGAATACAACAGCTTAAAGCAAAGGAACAAGAGAAAGTAAATGAGCAAGAAAGCGATGCCATAAAAGCACACGATGTCATAAAAGCACAAATAGATGCATTGAAAGAACAATTAGAATCCTACGGGGAAAGTTACGAACAATTGGAAAAGAAAGTGGAATTCATATTCGACCAGGCCATGGAAGAGCCTAGAAAAGCATTGCCAAAACTCCCCAAAAAAGAGAAGTCCCCCGTCTTCCTCGGATCGCCCATTCCCCTCGGAATACCTCGGAATAATCAGAATAATATCACCTCGCAGTAGGTTTAAGGGGTAATTCCATTATATTAATTTTCACCCATTTGCCATTCCTTT
>JAISMD010000036.1 GCA_031276935.1 Puniceicoccales bacterium | reverse complement strand
AATCTCTCCGGAAGGCAGCGGATGGGATTAGTCGGGTGCAACAGAAGATAGATCAGGCAAAAAAGGATATAGAATCGGCGGATGTTGCCATTGGGACTGCGCAGGCCCAATTTGTGAATAATGAAGCAATTTCGAGTGAGGAATTGTTCCAGATATTAGCAAGGGACGACATGGAAACCGTCATTCTTGCGCTAAATTTGGAGGGAATGCGATCTTTGGTGGGATTACTTATGGAACACTTATCCAATGCTCATCAGATCAGGGATGGCGATCTGCAAAAAATTGAGAATCTTATCGAGTCTAATACGCTTTGGGCTAGCTTAAAAACTCATATGCTCACTGAAGCGACTAATGCCAGTGGGTATTCTTCCAGAGGGGAAAGAAAATGAGATCGAAACAACCATAGACAGCCAGCGTGCGACATTTAAGGATCTTATTGCTACAGTACGTGCCCAGGCGCAAGGGACCCAATCGGAATAATTTGACAAAACGAAAAGGAGCGATAGGAGTAGGGGCCGCTGCAGGGGGTTAGCTCAGTTGGTTAGAGCACTTGCTTCACACGCAAGGGGTCGGTGGTTCGAGTCCACTATCTCCCACCATTCGTTTTTTTCTCCATTTTTTTCGCAGGGGATGGTTGATTTCTCAGCCAACGTTTTAGGGATCAATTCCTCGATGGCTTTGTTTTTAAGCGATTTTTTGATAGGCGATTTCTTGATCTCTAATTTTTTGTTTTATTCCAACATGCGTTCGATGGAGCGTTTATAGCGTTGGCCGTATTTATCGGAGAAATATAGACTGCGTTTCCCAATTTTTTCCAGGTGAATTTTGGGGTGGACAGAGAGCAGTGCTCCCGGACGGAAAACTTGGTTATCGATGATGAGGTTACCCATTCCATCGGCATGACGTTGTATCGCGTCGATGTGAAAGGCCATTAATGTTCCGCAAATTTTGTCCCGTTGCACGACCAATGGATCTCGAAATCCGTGTTTCAACTTGCGTTTCGGAACGGAGGTTTTACCCGACTTTGCCCCCTGATTACTTTGGGCAACGGTGGGCATTTTACCGCCATGGAATATATGATTGGCAAGCATAATCATCAAACAACAGGAGGCGGCCATTGCAAAACTCTTAATGAGAAAAATTGTAGCCCCTTGGATCCACCTGTTCGGTAAATAAATGGAGAAAATTTTACAAAAAATTGATTTATATAAATTGTAAATGGAAAAAAATCCGTCGCGAAGGGTATAGTAAAAATAACCCATAACCGTATCCACCGTTTTCCGGAAAGCCATGAAACAACTGTGAATAAAGTGAGCGATGTTTTGGACGATTTTTGTAAAAAGTAGTGCGATGAAATTTAAACAAAACTTAATCGATTTGAATGCCGTTCCACCGATCAATTTCAATATTTCATAGGGTGCGATGAATAGGTTTTCGCCGAGGGTGAATGCACCGACGAGCATACCGTTCAGTAGGTGAAAGATATTGAAAGTTCCCCCTGGATTTTGTAGAAAATTAAAAGTCGGTCGCTTTCCTTTTTTGCCGGTTGGTTTGAGTGATGGTGGCGATTGATTGGAATCGCGGACGGTAAATAATTGTCTGCGGGATGGATCCAGAGTATGAATGGTCGTCCTCTGCGAAGCGCGGAAAATTCGGGCGAGATCTAAATCATGGCGCTTGGAACGTTCCTTCTTACTACGGTCAACGGTGGTGCGGAAATACTCTCCCGAAGCAATGTCCTTTGCATAGGATTCCTCCGAAGAAACAGGCGTTTCGGAAGAAGGTTCCGCCGAAGTACAATCGGAGGACAGGGAAGCTCCGTTAGAATTGGGGGCCATTTCTTTTTTTTGACTGGTGCGACGCTGGAGACCTTCAAATATTAAATTCATAGCCGTTTCAATTGATTGATATCCTTCAATGCACGACGAACGTCCCTGAGACGCACCTTTGTTGAATAGTCAATGAATGCGGAAACAAGAGCTTTATCGCAAATATTATTGATCATTCGGGGAATGCCTTTACTGGCGGCATAAATTTTCCGGAGAGCGAAGAAGGAAAAGGCCGGGATTTGTGTCCGGGAAGTCGGAAGTTTTTTCGACAAATTTTCTTCACCTTTGGCCAAGTTGATACGATGCTGAATATATTTTTTTGCATCGGAGAAGTTGAGTGGCTTGAGATCGTGGTAAACGGAAATGCGTTGCCGTAATTGCCGCATACATTTCTTACGCAATTTTTGTTTTAATTCCGGCTGTCCGACGAGGATAATGTGAAGTAATTTTTCATCATCCCGCTCGATGTTGGAAAGTAAACGAACGGCCTCTAAACTCTCGAAATCCAAATTTTGTGCCTCATCGAGGATCAGTACGGAACGCTTCCCTTCACTGCGTTCCATGCGAAGTCTCTCCGTAATTTCGCTGCGAATCTCTTCGATGGATATGTTGGGATCGACGGCCATCTCCAAATTGACGCAAATTGCGTTGAGTAATTGCCGTTCATTTTGAGGGGGAATGGAGAGTGGAAGTGTAATATATTCCTCGGGGTTAAGTTCCCGGATCAGGGCGTGGCAAAGGGTTGTTTTCCCGCACCCTACTTCCCCGGTAATAACCGTAAAGCCATCACAATTTTCAATGCCGTATTGGAGGAGAGCAAAGGCGGTCATGTACTGGGGACTCATGTAGAGCACATGGGCCTCCGTTTTAATGTTAAATGGTTTATGTTGCAGCTCGAAAAAATCTAGATACATCGCCTATTTCCCCACATTAATACTCCGTAGATACCAAATATCACGGGCATATTCATCTATGGTTCGATCGCTGGAAAATTTCCCCACGAGGGAGGTGTTTAGGATCGCCATCTTAGCCCAAAGCGCCTGATTTTTATAGGCATCATTGACCAAGTTCTGCGTCCTACAGTATTCTCCATAGTCGGAAAGAACAAAAAATGGATCGTGGTGAATGAGGTTTTCAGCGATTTCCTTCATCGGATTTTCCCCTTCTTCCGTCAGGAAGAAATCGGAGCGCATCCAATCTAAAACGGCTTTTAATTCCTCGTCATTGCGGTAATAGGATTGGGGATTGTAGCCCGCGTTTTTCAGTGCAGAAATTTCCTGTTCCGTATTGCCAAAGATGAAAATATTGTCCTCACCAACTTCCTCCAAAATCTCAACATTAGCGCCATCTAAGGTCCCGATTGTACAGGCACCGTTGAGTGCGAGTTTCATATTCCCCGTTCCGGAGGCTTCCTTACCGGCGGTGGAAATTTGTTCCGATAGGTCAGCGGCTGGGATAATTTTTTCGGCCGCCGTAACACAATAATTCGGAATGAAAATGACCTTAATTTTCCCATTGATTTCCTTATTGTCGTTGATGAAATTGGCGGCGAGATTAATGGCGTGGATAATCTTTTTCGCCATCTGATAACCGGGGGCCGCTTTTGCTCCGAAAATAAATACGCGGGGATGAATGGATAGATCCTGCGGATTTTTAGCGATCCTACGAAATAGGGATAGAATATGGAGCAGATTGAGATGTTGTCGTTTGTACTCGTGGAGCCGCTTGATCTGTACATCGAACAGGGCATTGGGACTAATTTCGATCCCCATGGTATGTTCAATGAATTTTGCCAGCAGGATCTTATTTTCTCGCTTAATGGCCATGAAGCGTTCCTGAAATGTCTTATCCTGGGAGAATTTTGCCAACTGTTTCAATTGGCTCAGGTCCGTTACCCAACCGGGACCGATTTTGGAATCGATGAATTCCGATAATTTTGGATTGCATAATTTGAGCCAACGACGGGGCGTAATGCCATTGGTTTTGTTATTGAAGAGGCCGGGGTATAATTCATGGAAGAGGGGAAAGAGTTGGGAGGTGAGCAATTCCGAGTGCATCCGCGCTACGCCGTTAACCGAGTGACTCCCGATTACCGCTAAATGGGCCATGCGAATCACGGGATGATTCCCTTCGCTGATAATGGATAGAACACGTTTTTTCCCATTATCGTTGGGCCATTTTTTATCGACTTCCTCCTCGATGAAGCGGCGGTTGATTTCGCAAAGGATTTGGTAATGGCGGGGCAATACTTTCTGAAAGAGCGCCACGGACCAAGTTTCAAGGGCTTCGGGGAGTAGGGTATGGTTTGTGTAGGCGAAAATATCCCGGCATATATTCCAGGCCATATTCCAAGGTAAACCTTCTTCGTCGAGGAAAACACGCATGAGTTCCACGATCGCTATGGTGGGATGGGTATCGTTCAACTGAATGGTGGTCGTTCGAACAAAATGGGACCAGTCGGCGTTGACATTTTTGTAGCGACGAATGATGTCCTTAATGGAACAGGCAACGAAAAAATACTGCTGTACAAGGCGTAATTCCTTTCCTTGTTCCGTGGAATCATTGGGGTAGAGAATTTTGGAAATCGTTTCCCGGTCCACTTTATTGTAGACGGCCTGAACGTAGTCCCCGCGATTGAAGTCCTCCAAATCGAATTCCTCCGTAGCCCGAGCTTCCCAAAGGCGGAGAAAATTAACCGTCTCGGCACCGTAGCCGACGATGGGAATATCCCAGGGAATCCCTAAAATATCCTTCGTATTCTCCCAGAGCGGAATCCAATCCCCCCGCTCATTGTGATGACCACCGACAGTGCCGTATAATTTAATGCGTTGAGCATTTTCTGGGCGAACGATTTGCCAAGGGCTTCCACCGGCAATCATCCAATTGTCGGGGCGTTCCACCTGTTTCCCGTTGCTAATTTCTTGGCGAAAGAGTCCAAATTCATAGTGGATTCCGTAGCCGATCGCCGGATAATTTAATGTGGCCAGCGAATCAAGGAAGCAGGAAGCAAGGCGACCTAGTCCTCCATTCCCTAAACCTAAATCACGGCCCTCGTCGAAAAGAATATCCAAGTTTTGTCCCAATTCGTTGAGGGCAATACGGGTTTCATCGAACACACCGGAGTTGTAGAGATTATTCTTCAGAAGGCGTCCGGGGAGGTATTCCAGGGAAAGATAATACAAACGACGCACATTAAATTTGTGATGTCGTTGCTGTGTTTTGATGAAACGATGTAGGATTTTATCCCGAAGGCCATGGCAGGTCGCCAACCACCAATCGTGTTGCGTTGCCGATATCGGTTCCCGTGCCAATGTACATTCCAAATGATGTAGAATGAGGCGCTTCATTTCATCCACCGTTGTTCGGACGAAAAACTTTGGCCGTCGTTGCCTCCGTTCGTTGAGCATTCGTCCCAAATTTTTTGCCTTGTCTAATAGTACCCTTGCTTTTCCCATAGAATCCTATATCTACTTCTAATTAATTTCTACCTTTTGCCAATAAAATTTATATTGAGGATTTTTTTGAAAGGAAAAATGAGATATTATCATGGATAATTGTTATTTTTGGAGAAAGTTTTTACTGACGGGAATCGGGATTCTTTTTTTCGTGGGGTTATTTTCAGAACATGGAGTTGAGGCCCGTCCTTCCCACGTATCCGTACGCCATCGCTCCCCATTTCCCAAGGAAAAAAATAGGAATAATAGAAATATCAATCCGTTGGTGGAGGTTGTGATTAGCGAAAAACGCAATCGGGATTTCGAATATTTTCCGGGTATTTTAGGCTCGTTTTTAGGAAAAACCTACCCGCTTAACCACGCTATGGGAAAGCAATATCGGCGCTATATTCTCCGAGAAAAAAAGGAAATGACGGAAGGAAAAGGGAATTCGGAGGGAAAACTATCGGGGGTATACGCCATCATTCTCCTAGGGGATTCGCTCAAAAATTGGATGGGACGTGGGACGATTACGCTGAAGTACATCCGCTACGGTTCATTGGAGATCCATGCGCTACATTTTCCCATCGAAGAACGGGATGTTGCCGACGATGGACAAATTTTTATCCTTTTAGATCCGGAGCGAAAAAATAGAAAGAAATTTATCGCTTGGAAGGTGACGCTTCAGGACACGGATTCCCATATATCCTTTTCAAAGGCAAGTTTCAATTGGAAAACATTGAAACAAAATCGCTAGGCGTTAGCGTATAAATTTTCGAAATATTGCGCGGAAGTAATTGCATCCGCCGTAAATTCTAGAAGCGGAAAACTTCTTTACTGGGAATTTTTCGTGGAAAATCTGGGCGAGAAAACAACAACGAAAAAATAGGAAAAAATGCTTGGAAAAGATGTTTAGGAATAGCCAAAAAGGCGAATATTATTGGGAATAAAGTGTTGACATTTTTTTAAAAAAAACAATGAATCACGGCGTGACTACGTTTATCTGCAAAGCAAGGGTTTTAATTGAATATTCGGGGAAGTTTCTGCTTTTGGAGCACCAATTTGGGGATAAAATCATGTTAATTTTACCCGGTGGGAAAGTGGAAGCCTTCGATGAGACGCAGAGCGAAATTATTCATAACCTTAATGGCGACGGCAAGGATCGGAATGATAGCGATATCCTACTCAATGCCCTGCGGCGGGAAGTTTACGAGGAATTAAAAATTAACCTGCCCCAGGTGATCGATTATTGTTGTAGCCATTTTTTTACCAATACTCAGGGCGAACCGGTCATCGATGTCGTTTTCTACGTAAAGCTGGAAGAACGCCCCAACATTGTCGTCGATGGAGAGGAAGTAAAATCCTTTGTCTGGATGGATCAGAAGGAAATTCTTAGCCACGACCACGTCCACGATTGGTTGAAAAAAATACTGAATATTTTCGATAAAATCGATTAAACCCTAATTTCTCCCGGGGAGGTAATTTGTTGATTTGCCGATTGGGAATCTAACCTTCCATGATGTGGATTTTTGGGGAACATGATTCGCCTTCGTTGAATTCCTGCATTTTATCGGAGAGGGAGATTTGATTATCGGCGGGAGTAATATCCACGAAATCCTCCCCATCGATATCTTCTTCCTCGGAATCGAAGTCCATGAAATAGGTTTTTTTATATCTTTGGAGGAGGGCGTAGTAAAGTTGGGTGCGGTCCTGGTTGGAGAGAGATAATTTTTGGTCGATGAGGAATATTTTTTCTTCATCAAAATTCTGGGATAATTGGACGATATGATCGGCAATAATTTCCGAATCACGTTTATGGGTCAAGAAATGAATGGTAGGATCCTTTTCGCTTTTAGGAACGGTTTGGGAGAAATTTTCAGGTTGGTCGTAGGTGACAACAAATACAGCCTTGATTGGAAATTGCGTTTTTCCGAAGATAAAACGAAGACGGTCTGTTACGAGGAAATAGGATATTTCACTGTCCATAGTTATATCCCGAAGCCACATTCCAATGCGACCGTGGGAAAACGAGGTTTAAGATAAACAAAATTTTTCTAAGGCAATGCAAATTAATGGAAAATTAAAAAAAATATTTGTGTTTAAAAAAATCAATTTTTTATTTTTTCGATAAAATTTTTATTGACATGTTGACAAAAGTCAGCTAAATTGGCCCTGATTTCGGAGATATTGTATTTGTTCCGAGTGGGGCGAATGTAATATTTTCGGTTTCAGAGAAAGGAATACAAAATGAATAAGTTAAAATTATTAGCAATAACAAGTGGTTTATTGGCAACAAGTGGTGTTTTTGCTGAATTTTCGTTACCGGCATTGGATGTCGATGCGAAGATTGAGTTCGACAGCGCTTATATAAGTGAAGGACGTCGATTGGGGGATCTTACCTTTGTTCCGAGTGCGGAGCTGGGTCTTCCTCTATTTGGCGATGCGGGCAGATTATATACCGGTGTGGATGCATATCTTGCCGTGAATTCTGCAAAAGCTCTTGGCAATAACGTGGCTCCCTATGTGGGGTTTTCCTATGATCTGACGGACAGATTTACAGCGGATTTTGGCTATACCTATTCCCGCCTTGGCTCGGGTAAGGACAAACTGCGCATCAATCATGTCGGCGGTAAGGGATTTGCCCTTTTAAATGCAGCTGGAGATAAGTTTATCGGTGATGCTGATGGCGCTGATTTAGCTGACAAATCAAACGCTGAATGGGGTACAGCTCGTAAATATCTATCGACAAAGCGGGCGACCCATGAACTCTATGCCGGTGTTATCGGAGATTTCCTCCTAAATCCTACGCTTTATTTCGCCTATGACTTCACGCAACGGAAGGCCAATGTCGAAACGGAGATTAGTCATACCTTCGATCTCGGTGCCCAAGGGATAAATGGCTTTGCCATCGATTTAGGTGCTCGGCTCGGCTACAGTCGCGTGAAAAAACCCTACGGTATTGATCGCAAAACCCAGGTCGTTTTCGAAACATTAGATAATGATGGTGAGCATCTCGATGTCGCAGATCATAACAGTAATCTCTTCGAGAAGAAGGGTTGGTTCTATGCGGGAGTGAATGCCGATCTCGTCTATTCCTTAAACGAGAATACAAAGGCACGCGCCGGTGTTGAATTCGCCTTCAATAACGCCAAAAAAGACACTTGGATTAATGAATTCAATCAAAAGAGACAGAATGTGTGGTTTTCCACGGCATTTGAATTTACGTTCTAATTGTTGATTCTGTTTTTAGTTTGTTAGCGACGGGGGCATTTTTGCCCTCGTTTTTTCGCCCCCCATTTCCGCAAAAATTGTCTTCTTTATTGCCCGGAAAAAGGATAATTCTTCTTGCATGTTTTTGTGATGATTCATAATTCGAAAGCCAATTCATGGAACCTCTAAATTTTACTCCACGTTCACAGCAGGTCCTGGTTTTAGCGCGTCAAGCCGCGGATCACGCCCGCAATAATTACGTCGGTACGGAACATCTGCTCATTGGACTCATTGAATTAGGGCAGGGCATTGCGGTCAATGTGCTCAGGAAACTGAATGTAACCCTAGAATTTGTTCGGGAAAAAATTCAAAAGATGCTCAAAGAACAAAACCCGAATGCCGATTCCCATCCACCGTCGATGCCTTCGGACAGCATACCTTTTACGCCCCGCGTGAAGAAGGTTTTAATTCTTGCGGCCAATGAAGCCCGTGGGCTGCAACATCCCTATATCGGTACGGAACATCTGCTCCTCGGCATACTGCGGGAAGGGGAGGGCATCGCAGCAAAGGTTCTCAACGAATTGGGTGTGAACATCGAGCGATGTCGACAGGAAATTTTGGAGGAATTGGATCCCAATTTTGCCAGTTCCAGTACGGTGGAACCGGAGGAATTAGTTTCGGAAGGGCAACCTCCCATGGAGGAGGAAAGTCGGGAACGTCCTCCCATGCCCGGTCAGAAATTGACGGCGTTGCGTGCATTCGGTCGCGATCTAACCGCCCTCGCTAAGGAAGGGGCGTTGGATCCCGTCATCGGTCGCGCGAAGGAAATTGAACGTGCCATTCAGGTATTATGTCGGCGTACGAAAAATAATCCGGCGTTGATCGGGGAAGCCGGTGTGGGGAAGACCGCCATAGCGGAGGGTTTGGCCCAGGCCATCGCCGATGAAAATGTTCCCGATGTGCTGATCGATAAGAAAATTATTGCCCTTGATTTGGCATTAATGGTCGCCGGAACGAAATACCGTGGGCAGTTCGAAGAACGTTTAAAGGCGGTGATGGATGAAATGAAACGTTCTAAAAATATCATACTTTTCCTCGATGAACTCCATACGATCGTTGGGGCAGGGTCTTCCGAAGGTGCGATGGATGCGTCCAATATTTTAAAACCGGCTCTTTCCCGTGGGGAAATCCAGTGTATTGGTGCGACGACTTTGGCGGAATATCGAAAAAATATCGAAAAAGATGCGGCTTTGGAACGCCGTTTCCAATCGATTCAGATCGATCCTCCTTCGCCGGAGGATGCGGAGAAAATCCTCAACGGAGTGAAGGAAAAGTACGAGGAATTTCACAATGTAAAGTATTCCAAAGAGGTCATTGGTTTAGCGGTTCAGTTATCCGATCGCTACATTACGGGGCGTTTCCTTCCCGATAAGGCCATTGATATCATCGATGAAGCCGGTTCCCGAGCCCATATTAATTCGATGAATCGCCCTCCAAAGATCGAAAAACTATCCCAAAAAATCGATGCCCTTTGCCGGGAAAAGGAACGGGCCATCGGTGAACAGAAATTCGAAGACGCCGCTAAGTTTCGTGACGAGGAAAAACAGTTGCGGGAAGAACAGAATAAATTGCTCGAAAAATGGCGTAACGACAAGAAATCCGTTTGCGTTCCCATTACAAAGGACGACATCTGTAGAATCGTATCCGATTGGACGAAAATTCCGTTAACGCGTATTGAACAAACGGAAAGCGAACGCCTACTCCACCTCGGTGATGAGCTACGGAGTGCGGTCATTGGACAGGACGATGCGACGGAGGTTATCGCCCGCGCATTGCGCCGTTCCCGTGCCGATCTCAAGGATCCTAAGCGCCCCATCGGTTCCTTCCTCTTCCTCGGCCCAACGGGTGTGGGTAAAACCCATTTGGCGAAGATTTTAGCGGAAAAGATGTTCGGCAGTGAGGATGCATTGGTGCAGGTGGACATGTCCGAGTACATGGAGAAATTTGCCGTTTCCCGCCTCGTCGGTTCGCCGCCGGGCTACGTGGGCCACGAAGATGGAGGACAGCTGACGGAAACGATCCGCCGAAAACCATATTCCGTCGTGCTATTTGACGAAATTGAAAAGGCACACCCCGATGTTTTACAGATTTTACTCCAGGTTATGGAGGACGGACATTTGACCGATAGCGTTGGGCGACGCGTCGATTTCAAGAACACGATTTTGATCATGACTTCCAATGTGGGAGCGGAATTGTTACAGAAAAATATAACGCTGGGTTTTGCCAACAGCGATGTCGGCGATTTCGAACGGACGAAGGAAAAAATCTTGGACGAAATGAAGCATGCTTTTAAGCCCGAATTTATGAATCGTCTGACGGATGTCGTTGTATTTAAGCCACTCGGACACGACGAATTAATAAAAATTATCGACCTCGAACTCACGAAGATCGATCACCGTATGCGTAAAAAGAAAATTTCCATTTCCCTCGACGATACCCTCCGCGAATTCCTTATCCAAAAGGGGTATGATCAGAAATATGGAGCGCGGCCACTGCGTCGGGCCCTCGAAAAGTATGTCGGTGATTTCCTTGCGGAAGAGTTTTTGAAAGGGGCGTTGAAGGAGGGTTCATCCATCCGCCTTAGTCTCGGGGAAAATGATCAGGTGCGCATCGAAAGTATAGACAAGAAGGGCGAAAATAAGAAATAGGTTGGAGAAATTAATTCATATTCTTTGGAAAATTTTTCCGAAAATATATCTT
>JAISMD010000082.1 GCA_031276935.1 Puniceicoccales bacterium | reverse complement strand
ACAAATGAGGGGATTTAGTCAAGACGCGGATAGGGACGACCCAGATTGGATTTTCCACGTCCAAGGAGGCCATGAACCGGGATTTTGAATTTTTAACGAAGGCACAGACGGAGGATTTTATCAACTACGGATTCGAGCCGGAATTTATTGGTCGTTTACCGGTACGTATTGCGTGCAAGGCGTTGGGGGAGGCGGAGTTGGAACAAATTTTATCCTCATCGGAGGGATCCATTGTGAAGCAATATAGGGAAGATTTTTCCGGCTACGGCATTGATTTGCAATTGGATTCCGGAGCCCTACACGGGATTGCCCAATTTGCGGCCAAGGAACAAACCGGTGCCCGCGGTCTATTGACGGTCTTGGAACGCATTTTCCGGGATATAAAGTTTGAATTACCATCGACGAATGTGCGTGAAATTACCCTGGACGCCGCTGCCGTAGAAAATCCACAGAAATATTTAGAGCAGCTGCTCATATCCCACGGGAACCAAGGGGAGGACGTTAGGGACGGCATTGAGCGATTCAGGGAATCCTTTGAGGGGAACTGCGATATTCGTTTGGATTTCAGCGACGAAGCTGTGGAGGAAATTGCCCGCATTGCCCGGGAACGGCGGCATACGATCGTAGCGACTTGCAACCGTCTATTTGAAGATTTTGCCTATGGTTTGCGTTTGCTGGTGAAGGAGGGCGAAAAAATGGTCCTGGAGGTTTCGTTGGAAGCGGTACGGGATCCGGATCGTTTTCTCAGCGAGAAGATCGCAGAATATTACGGAAAATAAAATCCTCTTACAATCTTTACCCCATTTTTCGAAACGCTCGGAGAGCGTACCGTCCTAGGGTTTGGCATGGAAGCTGGGGATTTCCCTTATTTTAGGCTGGGTTCATCGTAGTGGATGGTTTGATTTTCTAGGTTTTTTGTGAAACGAATGTAACCGCATTTGCCATTGAAATCGGTACCATTTGTATAAAAAACATTTTTTTCTTCGTTGGGGTTAATGACATTGAAACCGATTTGTTCGGCGATTAACTTAGCGATTTCGTAGTGAGTAATGGCAAAAATATCGCTGAATTTCTCTAAGAATGCGGGGTCATTGCTCTGAACAATAACGGGTACATTGGCCGTTTCGGGGTTCAGGGAACCGCTTCCGTGGCCGTACATTCCATTTTCACCCAACAATTCATTGTGATCGGATGTCCATACAATGTAAAAAGGATGTGTGCTTTTATTAAAAAATCCGAAAATTTGACTGATCAAAAAATCGTTGTAGAGCATTGCATTATCGTAATCATCAAGAATTTTTTTAGGATTTCCTGTGAAAACATGGGGCGCCTTGTAGCCTTGGCCGTAGGTGAGGGCGTAGGGGGAATGGACACTGCTCTGGTGGAGGACGATGAAATTTTTTTCGGAAAATGTTTGCCTTTGGATGAGTTCCAGGAGATAAAGATCCTTTTTTGTGAGGATTTGCAAGGCATGCCGTGGATTCGTCGTATTCGTTATGGCGTGATCGATGTGCTGCACGCTGCCAATGGAGCAGAGGATCGTATCCGATTGCGTTGATAGATAAAACGTCTGAAATCCGCTCTGTTTAGCCAATTTAAACAAATTGGTTGTATCGAGTGCCGTTTGTTTCAAATTATCGGGTTCGTAAATTGCGTTGGTGATGAATTTTACGGATGCAATCGTCGAATTAGCACCGGATATGCCCACTTTGTAAATAAAATTATTGTTATTTTTTGATAAATTTTTCAAACATGGCGTCGTGTCATTCCGGACGTAACCGAAGAGCGACATGTGGCGATAATTACAACTTTCTCCGATGATATATACGATATTAATGGGGCCTTTTCGTTCGAAAAGCTGATTTTTTTCCACGGAATAGGGTAGGTAGGTTTTGAAGTCATAGTGACGGTATTGGATGATAAAATAACCGAAAAAAGCTTTCAATGAATTGTAAAGTGTGATGCGTTGGGAGTTTGGCATAAAACGTTGGGTGGGATCGGAACACAGGCGGTGACCAATGCTGCCAAAGGTACAGACAATCATGAGAATCCCAAGTCCGGATTTAAAAACGGAGAATTTTCGATTTAAAATGTAAATTAATGTAAAAGGAATGAGAGTCATGGGGAGAATGTAGCCGTAATCCTTCCAAAAAAATGCGATTTCGGTCCACACATCCCCCATTTCGCGTTGCATAAAATGGAGCGCAAAGGGAGATAAAGGAATGCCAAAATAGGCGAAATGAATGAATTGCATGACCTGTAGGCAGCCCAAAAGTGCGAGTATAAGGGCTAAAAACCAACGGTATGGGCAGAGCACAAGGCCCATACTTAGAGGGGTTAGAAAGAAAATTGCCTTCCAATCACGGGAAATTTTAAAGTTGTCAACAATGATGGCAAAAATGCAATCCGGTGCCATCAATAATGTGGCGGTCAAAAAACTGAGAAGTAGAACCCAAAATATTTTTTTCCGGGAAATTTTTTGAAAAGCCATAGGAGTAGAAAAAATTAGGAAAAGGAGATTCCCGTTGTCAAGTTTTGATCCTGTTTTGGCGGAGAGAGAGGGGTTCGAACCCTCGATACCATCGCTGGTATGCCGGTTTTCAAGACCGGTGCAATCAACCACTCTGCCATCTCTCCTCCCCTAGGGGGGAATTTTGAAGAAAAATGCTGAAAATTAAAGGACTCGCTTGAACCTAAAAATCAGGATGTGTTTGTAAAAATGTTTCCGCCCTTAGTAAATCTTCCGCCGTATCGATGCTGATAACCGGTTCTTCATCCCGAATGAGATGTACCGGAATCCCATTTTCAATGAAACGTAACTGTTCCAAACTCTCGGCATTTTCCAAAAATCTGTCCGCCAGCGTGGAGTAGAGTTGCAAAGTTTCCTTGCGATAACCGTAGATGCCGATGTGTCCCCAAAATTGATGGAAGTTGGGCCATTCTTCTTTCCTGGAAATATTTCGAAGAAACGGAATCGGATGACGGGAAAAGTAAATGGCTCGATCGTTCCTATCCATAACGACTTTGACCCGATTGGGATCCCATAGACTTTCGGCGGATTTTATGGGATAAATCGCCGTTAGGAGGGCTTCCGACAGAGAAACCTCATCCCGAGCCGCTGCGTTGACCATTTTTTCCAGTAGCTTGAGCGAGATAAAAGGTTCATCGCCCTGCACATTAATGATAAAATCCCCCAGCAATTTGTCCTTTACGGATAGAATGCGTTCCGTTCCCGAATTACAGTCTCTGCTGGTTAAAATAGCGTCAAATCCCCAGGAATTAACGCGCTCCAAAACGCTTTCTTCATCCACTAGGGCGACGACTTCGGCGACATTGGGAACTTTAGCTACGCGTTCTAAAACCCGCCTTAGCAGTGGTATTCCCCCCAATTCTTTCAAAATCTTTTTAGGGAATCGGGAAGAAGCTAGGCGGGCAGGAACTACTAAACTGGATTTCATTTTTCTAAATGATTAAACGATCAGGCGCCCCAGAGCCGTTTTTTGTGGCGATTGGCCTTGGAGCGTTTACTACGCTTATGTTTATTCATTTTGAGTCTACGCTTTTTCTTTAAGTTACCCATAATCTTCGAGATCTAATTGGAAAGCAGGAGTAGAAAAGCACGGTCACAAGTAAAGCTTATTTTGGAATTTTCTTAGAAAAAAACGGTGGTAAAGCGACTTGGCGATACAATTGAAACGGTCCGAGTCCGGCGAATTGCGAAAACTGGATGCCTCCGAATTTCGGGATATTTTCAAAAATATTCCCTTTGAAATGGAGCAAAGAATGCATAATCCAAACTTTTATTTGCAACGACGGATTTGAGGCCATTCCTCGGGAAGAATGGAGTAAAATTTCACCCCTTGAAAATGAAAAAGGCGACGATTTTTACTTTATCGGCTTTTCGGAAATCGCTTCAACGCGGTGGCTGAGAGCTTTTACGGAAAGCACCCACAGGAGGCAAATCACGATAAAAATCGTGAACGAATAGGGGGCGATGGTAAAGTAATTCGCTCCGGGGATGAGCAGGAGTAGGGATTGAATCCAGGCTCCACCGGCTTTACCAAACCGTCCACCGACCACTTCCACAACGGCCTTGCCCTTGACTTTCATGTCCTCGTCGAGGGGAATGTAGGCCATTTCCTTCGTTAGATCGAACAGGGCGTATTTGAC
>JAISMD010000020.1 GCA_031276935.1 Puniceicoccales bacterium | reverse complement strand
CATGCTATATACTTTGAGCGCCTGTTTCAATGAAGGCATCGAGGTCATGATTCTCGACCGCCCCAATCCGCTGGGAGATTACATCGGTGGACCAATCATGGACCAGAAATATCTCAGTTTTCTAGGGACAATGGTGGGCGAACCTCTCTTCTCCGGCATGACGATTGCCGAAAAAGCACACTACATAAAAGCACGGGGCTCCGACTTCAACGTACCCTGTAACTGCGGTTCCAAAAACTGTGCCCATGGGATTTTTTGCAGCGCAGCCAAATTGAAAAAAGGGAAGCTCACAGTTATCAAAATGAAGAATTGGAATCGTAAAAAAACGCTGACCCAATTGGGTTTGTATAAATCCACATCCCCCCTACCCCTATCGCCAAGCATTCAAAATGTCGCCTCTATTTTCGAGTATGCCGTTATTTCTTTGGCCACACTCACCAACCGCTCATTCATTGGATTTTTACAAGGGCACACCTCGGAACAAATGCCGCAAAGATCGTTTAAATATTTTTTGACGGCGACACCCATTGCCCAAGTTCTTTCCAAAATCAAGCAAGTATATCCCGGTGCACTCAGCGGAATTACGCTCACCACGGTGAAGGAAAAGAATCAGGATTATTTGGATTTAACGGTATCCGATATCAAGAAAACGACGCCGGCTCTATTCGGTCTCGTACTCATCGCGCAGGCCCAGGAATGGGTTCCCGAATGCGATTGGTTAGCCTTCGAAAAGGCCTCACCATCTTCTCCGGGAACGGAACAGCGCTCCCCTACTAGTACCGTGCGCGATCTGGCAAAATTGCCTTTGGCCCAGCAAAAAATACTGCGTAAAGCGAAATGGGATCGGCTCTCCGAGGCACAGAGAGAACAATTCCAGAAACATATGGGTGACGGGGAAATGGTTCGCAAATTATTCGACGGCGATTCGATCGACGTGGTACATTTTCGCAATAAGTGGAGTCGGGAAGCAACTCATTTCCGTAACAAAACGAAAAAATATTACCTCTATTAATTGCCCTTTTCCCTAAAAAAAATACTTGTCAAATGGGCATTTAGGTGAATGCTGGAGCGAGTGTATATGCCTGACTAGCTCAATGGTAGAGCAGTTGACTCTTAATCAATTGGTTCGGGGTTCGAGTCCCCGGTCAGGTACCATTTTTCTATTTTTCCACTTTGAACTTTATTTCCCATGGCAACTCAGTTCCGACTCACCGATAATCTAGGGGCAAAAACATTCCTCATCGATCTCGATCTTTCCAAAGTTTTGCTGGAAGACAATCGTCATTACCCATGGATTATGCTAGTACCCATGCGGGAAAATGTAAAAAATATGACCCACCTGACCAGGGCAGATCGCCTTAAACTTATGGAAGAAATCGCCATCGGCGAAAACGTAATTCAGCGATTATTTTCCCCCGATCAGATTAATACGGCGGCGATCGGTAATCTAACGCCCCAATTACACATCCACATCGTGGGCAGAAAAATTGGTGATCCCGATTGGCCAAATACGGTTTGGGGGCGGCAATCGACTCCCTACGATTCGGAGGAAAAATTCGCCTTGGTAAAAAAATTACGCAGCGCTTTCGAAGAAGAATTATTCCATTCCAAATCCAACAAGATCCTTAGCGACCCATAATGATTCCCCGACGTACTGCGTTCACGCATCCTTATTTTTGTCATTGTCATATTATGAAAAGGATTATTTCCTAGGCGAAGGGGTTCTATGCAGGAAGAAATTCGCAAACAATTATGGGCACTCGCCGATCCAAATTATCGAAAATTCTCAGAGAAATTGATTCCGGGAGCAAGGAACATTTTGGGAGTCTCCGCACCCAACGTACAGAAAATTGCAAGGCAAATCCTAAAAATGGATTGGGAAAATTATCTCCGTACCGCCAACGACGATTCCTTTGAATCCATTATGTTGCAGGGGTTGGTAATCGGAAGCGCTCCCATTCCAACGGAACAACGTCTGGTTCTGATCGGGAATTTTTTACCAAAAATCGACAATTGGGCTATTTGCGATTCCTTTTGCGGACACTGGAAAATTCGGGGCAAGGACAGGGAACTCATCTGGGATTTTTTACAACCATTTTTTCGAGAAAATCGTCCATTCTACCTGCGCTTTGCCCTGATCATGCTCTTCAAATTTATCGATGGGGTTCACATTGATTTTATTTTTCTGCTCCTCCCCAAAATTCGTTCCAATCACCGTTACGTTCAACTTGCCATTGCCTGGTTAGTGGCCGAATGTTGCCTCCATTTTCCCGAAAAGACTCTGCGTTTTCTGAAATCGCAGACTTTGGACAAATTTACACAGAACAGGGCCATTCAAAAGATAAATGAATCCCTTCGCATCGCCCCTTCGCTCAAGGAACAGGTACGTCAATGGAAGCAAAAATGACCTCCCTAAATACCGACCAACGGGAACCCAATTCCCCTCCATGGGACGGATCCTCACCATTACCTTTCTCCGCAGAGGAACAGGGAATCGGCGATCTATTGGTCGATTGGTTCGCAAAAAATCAACGCACCCTACCCTGGCGTAACCATCCGTCGATCTACCATCGCCTCGTTTCCGAATTCATGCTACAACAGACACAGGTCGCAACGGTTATTCCCTACTTCGAACGGTGGATTAAATTATTTCCCTCCATCGAAAAACTCGCCCAAGCCCAGGAAATACAGGTGCTAAAGGCCTGGGAAGGTCTCGGATACTACTCCCGGGCGAAGAATTTACATCGGACGGCGAAACAAATCGTCGCCCATGCTCCCCGGGAACAGGAAAATATTTTCCCCCAAACGGTCCAGAATTGGCTTCGTTATCCGGGTATCGGCGATTACACCGCCCATGCCCTCCTTGCCATCGCCCAAAATTATCCGGTCGCCGCCGTCGACGGAAATGTGATTCGTCTATTCTCCCGATTGGAGGGAATTCAGCGCACCTTTGGTGGCAAACAACAGGCCAGTCAGTACTTCAAACCCATCGCCCAAGCCCATATTCCTCCGGGGAAAAGTGCCGCCTATAATGAGGCAATTATGGAATTCGGTGCCCTAATTTGTAGACCTAAAAATCCGCTCTGCGATCGCTGTCCCATCGGAAAATACTGCCGTAGTTTTTCGGAAAAATTGGATCTCACCTCCATCCCAAAATTCAAAAAAATGATCCGCATAGAAAAAACCATGCAACGTATCTTTCTCTGCGACGGCCAATGGGTTCTTTTGAAAAAAACGGAGGGGAAACGCCTGGACAATATTTTCGAACTTCCGCCCCTTGATGAAATTCATGAAATTTGCGGGAAAATTCCCATGGAAACAACGGGTAAAATCAATCGTTCCATCGGCCGGGAACGCATCCGGGAAACAATTCTCCGCCCCAAATATCTTCCCGAAAATTGGAAGGAAGCATCGCATCAATGTCCGGGATTATACCGCTTCTCCATCCCAGAGCTCGAAAATATTCCCCTCTCCGGCCCCCATCGCCGATGGCTCGATGGGCAATTTTCTCCACTAGGCTAACCCACTTCCCGGGGAATCTTCGG
>JAISMD010000067.1 GCA_031276935.1 Puniceicoccales bacterium | reverse complement strand
GATCTTCTACGGTCCTCTGTAGATCCCTAAATCTAGGATTTTTCCCATGGGGACTTTGATTTGCGGGGGGCTGCATTTGGATAGTCGATGACTCCGGTTGATTGGATGAGGGATTCCCTCTTAGACTCGGGAAAGAAGATTTTTGATTTTGCACATTCGTTTGCGATGAATCTTTTGGAGATTGTTGCTCCAATTCTTTTACGAAAATATCGATGTCCCCACCGATCGATCTTTTCATTTCCACCGCACATATTTTTCCACTAATTGACATATTGGAAATTTCGGTCCCTTGATTCTTTTGAAGTAACTTCATCAATTTATCTCCCATATTCAATTGAATCCCTTTTCGGGAGCTCTCCATTGTTGATCTGCCTATTGCACTACCCGTCCTCTGTTGCAGTTTTCTCATAGAAATATTCATATTCCCATCGGGGAGTTTTTTAGTTTCCATTGCATATATCGTTCCGCCAATCGATACATTTCGAATCCCCGTACCCAATGGTGCATTTTGTATGACTTGGAGCATTTGGTTTAATGTAATACCCCTCGTTTCTCCCCTATTATTTTGAATCGGTTTACCCATCTCAGTTATGCTATATTAATGGCATATTTTTGCAATTTTTTTATCAATTCCGAAAATGAATGCTTTTGTTTATCTGTGATTTTTTCTTGTGTTGACCCCAGGTTCGTTTATTTCTGGAGTCCGATGAAGTATATTTTCATAACGGGAGGTGTTGTATCTTCGCTGGGGAAAGGTTTAACCGCAGGTTCTCTGGGGGCACTTTTGGAGTGTCGTGGTCTGAGGGTATGTATGCAGAAATTTGATCCCTATCTCAACATCGACCCCGGTACCATGAATCCCTCCCAACACGGGGAAGTCTATGTGCTCCAAGACGGTACGGAAACCGACCTCGATCTGGGCCACTATGAACGTTTTACGACCTCCGTACTCTCCAAAAGAAATACACTCACCTCCGGGCAAATTTACGAATCCGTCCTACAGAAAGAGCGCAACGGTGACTATTTGGGCAAAACGGTACAGGTTATTCCCCACGTGACCAACGAGATCAAAGAACGCATCTATGCCGCCGGCGAAGACGCCGATGTGGTGATTACGGAGATTGGAGGCACGACGGGAGACATCGAGGGCCTACCGTTTTTGGAAGCCCTACGCCAACTGGCTTTGGAATCGGATTACAAAAATGTACTTTTCATCCACGTCACGCTCATTCCTTTTCTCAGGGCGGCCGGAGAATTGAAGACAAAACCTACGCAACAAAGCGTAGCAAAATTACGGGAAATTGGCATTCAACCGGACATTATTGTCTGCCGAACGGAGATTCCCATTTCCGACGATATGCGGCAAAAGATCAGTCTTTTTTGTAACGTACCGGTAAAATCGGTCATTGAGGAATTGGATTTAAAAATCTCGATCTACGAGTTACCTTCCCTTTTACATTCCGAAAAACTCGACGACATTGTTTGTCAGAAATTGGATATGGAAGCGGGGGAATGTATTATTCAGCCCTGGGAAAATGTTGTGGAAAAGATAAAATTCCCCCAACGGGAATGCACCGTCGGTCTCGTCGCCAAATACCTGGACGTCAAGGACGCCTATAAATCGGTGTACGAAGCCATTGCCCACAGTGGTATTCGGAACGATTGCAAGGTCAACGTGGAGGTGATCGATGCCGAGGAGTTGGAACAGACAGAAAGCATCAGTGAATTTTTCAAAGACATCGATGGCATACTTCTTCCGGGAGGTTTTGGCAATCGGGGTATTGAGGGGAAAATTTTGGCGGCAAAATTCGCCCGGGAACACGGAATTCCCTATTTCGGTCTCTGTTTAGGGATGCAAATTGCGGCCATTGAATTTGCCCGAAACGTCCTCATGTACGCCGATGCCAACAGTACGGAGATGGTTCCGGAGACATCTCATCCCGTAATTCGCATGATGTTCGATCAAAGAAATATTACGAAAAAGGGAGGGACGATGCGCCTTGGCAGTTATCCATGCAAATTGGTTCCGGGGACGAAAACCTACGAAGCCTACGGCAGTGCCTATGTCAACGAACGTCATCGCCATCGCTACGAATTCAATAACGAATATCGGGAAATATTTGAGGCAAAGGGTATGATTGCTACGGGGACTAATCCCGATCTCAATCTGGTTGAAATCCTCGAGCTACGCCAACATCCTTGGTTTATTGGCGTTCAATTTCACCCGGAATTCCAATCGAAGCCGCAGCAGGCACATCCGCTATTTTCCTCATTTATCGCAGCGGTTTTACGCTATCAAGCGGGGCGATAAATTTTTCAAATCCATGGAACGCTACGCTATTTTTCTCTGCGCCGGACGTTCCCAACGCTTTGGGGAAGGAGATAAATGTCTCGCATTGATTCGGGGCAAACCCATACTGTCCTACGCCTTTGAAGCCTTTGTGAGGACAGGGATTTTCGATCGCTACATTTTTGTCCACCGCGATAACACGCAGAAAAATATACTGGAAAAATATTTCCAAGATCGAATTTTGGGGAACATACTTTCCCGCGTACGGTGGGTTCTGGGAGGGGAAAATCGCACCAATTCCGTATTTAACGGACTCCAATTGATCCGAGAACAATTATCTTCCGACGCCTTTGTTTTCATCCACGACGGGGCAAGACCATTAATTTCCTCCCAAAATATTCTTCGCATCAATGGCGCACTATCGAAGGAATGCGGCGTTATTTTGGCCCACCGAACCACGGATACGATCCTCCTCGCCACAGCGAAGGACCACGTTCCCTTTCCTCCGATCGCCGACAAGATTGTCTTTTCAAAGGAACAACGGCAGTATTGCGACCGCGGTAAACTTTGGGCAATAGAAACTCCACAGGCATTTTACTTTCCGGAAATTTTCAAAGACTACGAGCAGGCGCACGCCTTACAACGGTCGTTCAGCGATGATTCGTCCCTATTTTCCGGCGAAATAAGAATCCTTGAAAGCAAGGATTTCAATCCTAAAATTACCTTTGTCGAGGACCTAGAACCAGTAAACACGAGACTTGTCTTCTCCGAATAAAGCCTCCTGGAGGGAACAAAAAATCTCATCCAATTCATCGTCCCAAAGATCTTTCTTTTTAGCCTCTTCCCTATATTTTCCCCACAATTCCCAGAGTTCCGAATTCTCCATGGGTTCGTCGAAAAAAACATTATGGTAGGGATCCAGCTCCAAACAACTTTTCCACGCATCCTTCAATTTATCGATGTCGTTTTCCTCTATACCTTGCTTGAAGGGTACATCGTGCCACGGAGCCACGGAGAAAAAAAACGGATAGGAAGGATTGGAAACGATGAAATCTTCCACGCTCTGAAACTCCAAATCAATGGCCTCTATGAGTTCCCTGATTTTCGTATTGGCCTCCAATCTATGGGTTCTGATAATGAATTTTGCCATATCGAAGAAATCTCGATCGATGGCGAAATATTTATAGCGGGGTACTTTTCCTAAAAAATCGCGCAAAAATCGTAAAACTTCTTTCACATGCACATCATCGGCGTCGTCACGTAGACTTTGCAATGCCCAACGAAAATTCAAGGGTAAAGTTTCAAATACCCTGCATAAAGATTGATTAAAAAAATTATTAAAAATTACGGGGCCTGTCATCTGCGTCCCGTGAACTACATTTCCTCCGATAAGAAATACTCCCACAATTTTCCATAAAATTAATGTTTTTTTCATACTTTCAGGCCTCAAATTACCCTAAAAAAGGTTCGCTTTCCAATTTGGATAATGTAAGGACATTGCCTGAAATGTAAAGTAAATTTAAAATTATTTTCATTTTTTCCATTAATTTTAACGGATCCCTGATCAATAAGGCGGCGAATTTCATTCTTGCTACTGAACAACTGTGTGCGTTCGAGCATCTCTCCCAACGGAAGTGATTCGACTCCCATCGTTGCCATGGAAAATTCGGGCATATTTTGAGGGATTTCCCGATTGGAAAATACGGTTTCGAAATGATTTTGTTCCTCCGTGGCAATTGTTTCCCCGAAAAATCGACTTACCAGTGACCGGGCAAGGAATTTTTTTACATCCATGGGATGCTGTATTTTCAGGGCATTTATGTCCCCGTCGGAGAACTCCAGGAGTAATTTGAAATAGGTCCACATGATTTCGTCCGGAATCGACATAATGCGTCCAAACATATCCCGCGGAGAGTGGTTAAAGGAAATATAATTATCATAAGTTTTTGACATTTTCCGCTTGCCATCCAGGCCGACGAGCAGGGGCATGGTAATGACAGTCTGCTCCGATTGTCCGTAATCTTTTTGCAATGCGCGGCCAACAAGTAAATTGAAAAACTGGTCCGTTCCGCCCAATTCAACGTCCGCCTCCAACATTACCGAGTCGTACCCTTGCATCAGAGGATATAAAAATTCGACGATGGAAATGGGTTCTTCATCCCGGTAGCGTTTGGCAAAATCGTCCCGTTCCAACATGCGCGCAACGGTCATTTTTCGCGCAAGAATCAGCATATCATCGAAGGTCATTTTTCGGAACCATTCACTGTTGCGACGCACAATGGTTTGTTTTTCGTCGATAACCTTGAAGGCTTGCTGCAGGTAGGTTTGGGCGTTATTTTCCACTTCTTCCGCTGTCAAAACCGGTCGCATCGTCGAGCGTCCCGAGGGATCTCCGATCGTTGCCGTGTGATCCCCTATGAGCAAAATAGCTTTGTGGCCCAGGTCCTGGAACTGCCGCAATTTGTTGAAAACAACCATATGGCCAAAGGTTAAATCGGGACGCGTGGGATCTACTCCTAATTTGACTTTTAATATGCGTTTCTGCTCTAATTTTTCGATCAACGATTCCTTGCCGATGATTTGATCGATACCGTTTAATAATTTCTCAATGGTCGCCATTGCAGTGGTTTTAGGATTCCGTTGTGCAAAGTCAAAGCCTGATTTGCTCCTATTTTCCCCATGAAATTAAAAAAAACAAAACATTAAATGCAATGCCCCGGCGCATAAATTTTAAAATTTATATAAAGTTTTATAAATTTGTCGTGTTTTTCTTACAGCTCACCGGGTTTAGGTCGGCGACAAGCGTTTAGGATGAGGGCAAAAAATAGGTGAATCAGGAAAAAAGGGAAGCGGATACAGAGGAAACGTATGCCGATACGGTAAAAATAATAAAAAAAATTTCGAAATTTTTCCCAAAATTTCATTGCAATGACTTCTATTCGATGCCCATGGACTGAACGATGCGAATCAATTCCTGTTCACCGGCGTATTCAATGATAATTTTCCCACGCGTTGGGCCGTGTTGCAGGGAAACATTGGCCGCCAATTGTTTGGCGATTTGCTTTTCGATACCCATGAGGGATTCGCTCAATTCCCGTGGCGTTGAGGAAATCAAAACGGATTTCCCGGATTTCAATATATTGGCTTGCCGTTCGGTTTGCCGCACATTCAGGTCAGCGGTGAGAATTTTTTCCAGTACCAATAGGCGCGACGGCGTATCCTCTACCCCCAACAAAACCTTCGCATGTCCCACCGTAATTCGCCCCGATTCCAAATGATGCAGTATTTCCGGTTCCAAATGGAGTAGCCGCAGTGCATTGGCAATGGTAGTCCGTGCCTTCCCAACCCTTTGGGCGATTTGTTCCTGCGTAAAGTGAAAGGCCTCCACCAAATGGGAAAATCCCAATGCCTCCTCCACGGGATTAAGGGATTCCCGTTGTAAATTTTCGATCAGTGATATGACGGCACAATCCTGTTCATCGGCATCGACGATTTTCGCCCTAATCACTTTTTTCTTCAGGGTCTGCAGAGCACGGAAACGACGTTCTCCAGCAACAATCGTATAATAACCATCCCCCGTCGGCCGTACGATAATGGGTTGCAGTAGTCCTTCCCGATCGATGCTGTCGGCGAGCTCCCGAATCTTACTCTCATTAAAAACGTGCCGCGCCTGCCGAGGATTGGGAATAATATGACTCAAATCCAATTCCCGTAACTCGTAGTTGAAGCCATTGGAATCACCGGGAATGCTCGATTCATTGGGAACCATATCCTCCGTGGCATCACTTCTCACCGATATCCCTCCTCCAATCAAATGATCTAAACCACGGCCTAACCTGGAATTTTTAGTGCTCACCATCTCCTATTTCCCTTGTGGAATAAAAATCATCTGCCCAATCGGTAAACGATTTTCATCGATAAAAAAATTCAATTCCTTAATTGCTTCCCGCGTTACCCGATGTTTGGCCGCAATACCATCCAAAGTCTCTCCGGCTTTAATTTCATAGGCAATGCCTTCCCCCTGCTTTCTGAAAGCATCCGTAACCCCCATCACCTTT
>JAISMD010000065.1 GCA_031276935.1 Puniceicoccales bacterium | reverse complement strand
CCTTTCCCATCCGTAATCGCATCATTGCCGGCATGTGTTCCAACATTATCGTCGTGGAAAGTAACGAAAGTGGAGGAAGTATGATTACGGCCCATATGGGGAACGAATATGGAAGAAATGTTCTGGCGGTACCGGGACGCATTGATCAGGGTGCGAGTAAGGGCTGCCATACACTCATTCGCCAGGGGGCGACTCTGGTAAGTTGCATGGATCACATTTTGGAGGAATTGAATTATTCGCGGCAACGGGCTTTGGAGTTCGATGAACCCAAGGTAGAATTTGAGGAGGAAGTCTTTAAGGATCCCGTTGAACGCTGTGTAGTTAATTTTTTACGGGAGAAGGGATCAGCGTCGTTGGACGAAATTTCAGAAACGCTGACGATTCCGATACATCATCTACTTCCACGGTTGAAACTCCTGGAATTACATCGGACGGTACAGTGCGATCGGGATGGAAGCTATATTTATGGTAAGCATTGAGACTTGCCCTGCCTCGCCATAGTACTATGAACCATGATGTGAAAGAATTTTTCCCCGAAACATTGAAAATTTGCCACCGAATTATTACGGATAAAAAATGCAGTGATCTCAAGATTTTTACCCTGGAAAAGGAATGGAAAATTGCGGATTACGTCATATTGGCGACGGCCACGTCGGAACCCCACCTGAGGGCGATCGGAGAAGAGCTTTGCCAAACATTTAAACACCAATATGGATTGGCATACAAAGTCGATTACAAGCCTCTGAGTGGATGGATGGTTTTCGATGCCTTTGACGTTATTTTGCACGCATTGACGGCGACGACACGGCGAGAATACCGCTTGGATAAATTATTTGAATCCTCGACCGTCCTGAATTGGAGCGATAATTTATCCATTGACATCGGTGGGAAAAGTAGCATGTCAGAAGACTGATTCCTATGGCAAGAGAGCATATTATTTTGGAATGTACGGAGGCTCGTGGAGAGGGTAAACCCGTTTCCCGCTACATGTCGACGCGCAATAAAAAGGTACAAACGGAGCGGGTAGAAAAAATGAAGTACAATAAATTTCTCCGCCGACATACGTTGCATCGCGAAATCAAGAAATAATTTTTCGACGGTGAAAAAATTGCGGACGATAGAATTTTATAATCGTTGTCGCCGTGTTACGATTCCCGAGGAAAATGTTCGTGATTTGTTTCATCGATTGGATGCCTTCGGGAAATTTCCCATCGGGAATGGGGAACTTTCCGTTGCATTTGTATCTGAAAAAAAAATCAAAGCGATTCATAGCCAGTTCCTCGGAGACCGTTCTCCAACGGATGTGATTACATTTCCCGGGGATACGGATTTGGATTTTGCCGGTGAAATTATTGTTTATCCTTTGTATGCCTTCGCGCAAAGTAAGCGGTATGGCACTACTTTTCCCGATGAAGTGAAATTATATTTGGTACACGGATACCTCCATCTCCATGGGTTGGGAGATAAAACGGAGAAAGAAACCGAGCAAATGCGTAGATGCGAAGCCCTTTGTATGAACTATTTGAAAAATTTTGCCCTACAAGTTTCGCTCAAAGAGGAATAAATTCAGCGCAAGTAAAATGCCAAGTTTTAAAAGCTTAAAAAACAATTCCTCGAAATAAAAAAGTGGGATTGGAACCCACTTTCCGCATCTACATGGTCGTAGAATTTACATATTTTCGTATTTCATGCGCAACATGTTATTGAACACGGCCACTTTTTTCAGGCGGCGACGTTTCTCGCACGGCTTTTCGAAATAACGTTTAGCGCGAACGTCACGCAGAATCGATTCCCGTTCCAGCTTCTTTTTCAAGCGGCGTAGGGCCTTATCGATTGTTTCGCCTTTCCTCAGGGTTACATCAACGGGCATAAATTCTCACCTCCAAACTGGACACTAACCTTGGTCGATAATAGAAAATGTCAACGCAAATATTGGTATTTATTGGTATGGGGTGCGGATTCCTCCGTACGTTGGAGGCGATCGTTGCCGGTGAGGTGTTCCAGGAGTTTGAATGCGGTTTCCCGGTCCCGACTCCCTACGGCTTGGGCTATCTCCTCGACGGAAAATGATTGCTGGGGATTATTTTTGAAGTGATTGAGTATGGTTTTTTGCAGTTCCAAAATAGCCGTTGCAGCTTTTTTCCCCGCTTCGACGCCCGGTTGATGGTAGGCGTTGACGTTGATCATGGAGGCGTAGAAACTGACGCTGCGCTCATAGAGGCCAATGAGTACACCCAGGTGGTAAGGGTCTACCCGTTTGATGGAAATGGTCAGCGATTGCCGATGATTTTCGTACAGCGCATGGCGTGTACCGAGGAAAAATCCCTCCAAATAGTCGCCGGTCGTAATGTTTTCTTCGACGAATATGGCTTCCGAAACACGATCCCATAGGACTTCGATGAAAGTGACGAAGAAATTATTAATGCCGTCGCGGAGTTGTTGGACGTAGGCGTGTTGATCCGTTGAACCCTTGTTGCCATAGACCGTAAGTCCCTGTTCGACGACGTTGCCGTTGCGGTCGAGTTTTTTCCCCAATGATTCCATGATGAGCTGCTGTAGAAAGTTGGGGAAGAGGGAAAGGCGATCCTTGTAGGGGAGAATCACCATTGCTTTTTTCCCAATTCCTTCGCCGACGGTGTACCAGGATGTGGCGAGGAGAAGTGCCGGATTTGTTTTTTCGTGGACGCGGGTAATGGAGTCGATGTCCCGCATACCGTTGAGGAAATCCCTATAATTTGCACCCATCAATGCCAATGGCAGTAAGCCAACGACGGAAGCAATACTCGTTCGACCTCCTACCCAGTCCCACATCGGGAAACTTTTAATCCAACCTTCCCGTTTAGCTAATTGGTCCAATTGACTATTTTCGCAGGTAATCGCTAGGGCGTGGCGTGAGAAATTTAGGCCCATCCTTTCGTAGGCGTGGGCAACTTCCAACATACCGTTGCGTGTCTCGGGAGTTCCACCCGATTTCGAAGTTACGATTACCAGTGTTTTGCCCAATTCCTCCTGGAGTTGGGTGAGGATATGATCCATGCCATCGGGATCCGTATTGTCGAGGAAAAATAAAGCCATTTTATCCTTTAATCCCTGACTAAGAGCTTTACAGGCCAGTTGTGGACCAAGTGCGGAACCCCCGATGCCGATGCATAGGACATTCTTAAATTTCCCATTTTGACCACAGATATCACCGGAATGTACCCCGTAAACAAAACGATCCAACGTGTTCCAAAGATCACCGATTATTTTTTTCAGATCGCTGGAGGGGGCGATGGAGGGATTGCGTAGCCAATAATGACCGACCATTCTCTGTTCATCACCGTTGGCAATGCCGCCACTTTCCAAAAAAGCCATTTCCTTAAAGATAGAATCCCGGTCAATCTTCGTCAGAACTTCGTCGAAGCCGTCGATCTTACTGACGTCGATGCCTAATCCTACCCGGGGAAAAAAGAAATAGTGGTCACAAAAATACTGCCATGTATCCATGGCGGAGAAAATCTAGAACTTTTTTGCAGATCGTCAATGGAACTTGGATCCATAAATAAAAAATACATAAAAATGGAGGAGGAGGGCAATTTTAAGGGAAATCGATTATTTATTATTTTCGAGCATATGTTTAATCAGGCGCTGACTTAACTCTTCGGCGGGATTATTACCGCTGGTACGGAGAAGTTGTAATGTGGTTGCCACTTCCACCAGGCGGTAGGAGTCGTTTCCCGAGCAGAAGGGAAGGTTAATGAGCGGTAAACGGTGGTTAAGGATCTCGCAATTGGAGGGTTCTTCGAGCCCCGTACATCCGGAATTTTCAGAGAGATTTTCCTCAAAGCGAATGACGAGATCGATGTTGGCCTGGGAACGTACGGAACGCATACCAAAGAATTCAACGGGTTTTAATAGGCCGATGCCACGGAATTCCATGAAACCATGGGTAACGTCCTTACTATGACCGATGAGTTTACCGTTATGTCCACAGGAAATGCAGACCACATCGTCGGAGATCAGAGTATGTCCCCGCTCAATGAGCGCGATGATGCAGACGCTCTTAGCCAATGCCGGTAGCCCTTGAATGAGTACCCCTATGGCGTTAATTTCGATCAATGAACCGAAAATTGTCGTTCTCGGAGAGAAGTGTTCGTCGAAAAAGATGGTTGCCCGTTCGATGAATTCCACGGAACTTAGATCCGTTGAAAATAAGGGTAATTCCCTGGAATCGAAGAAATCGATGAGGTGCTGGGGAATGCCAACGCGATTCGTAATGACAAAACAGGGTACGTTCAATGCATCGATATTTTCGATGGCCTTTATTTGGGCGTCTCTTTCGAGGTCGAGTAGATAGGATAATTCGCAGAATCCCACATACTGTATGCGTTGTGCTGCGAAGTGTTTGAAATAACCGGTCAAGGCAAGGGCCGGACGATTGACCGCACGATCGGCGATCTTCCGTTGATCCATACCTTTTTCACCGGCAATGAGTTTGAGTGCAAGTGTATGCTGTGTCATTTCAAAGAAACGACGCACCACTAAATCTGAATTTATTTTTATAAGTTCCTTC
>JAISMD010000021.1 GCA_031276935.1 Puniceicoccales bacterium | reverse complement strand
ATTTTTCAAAAACGAATCTCTAAGCGCCCCAATACCTTTACCCTGCTCTCCAATTGTATCACCGCCCTCGGTGCTCACATTCAAAGTATTGTGATCAGTGACTACTGCGAAGGTATCTTTTTTGCGAAGATTGTTCTCAAATACAGAGGTACTTTGGTGTCCCTGGACGCTCGCCCCAGTGATGCGATTGCCTTGGCTTTCGTCAATAATTGTCCCATTTTTGCTACCCCAAACCTGCTCCACAAGTTTTCTTGGATCGATAAAATTCCTTCCCCGAACCAAACAATGGATACATTCTTCCTCTGCCATTAGAGCAATCTAGAGCGATTCATCCTTGTACAATTTTAGTTTTACATACAGAAAATTTCCACGGTCGTAACGAAATTAATTTTAATTTTGGATGGCAAACTCTACCGTTTACAAGGACGAAGATGTTCATACATAATTTCCTTCCATGGCGGAACTCTTTGAAATGGGACGTACCAGTATGGAACCACTCGCCCTACGCATGCGCCCCCGTAACCTCGACGAAATTATAGGGCAGGAACAGATTATGAAATCCCCCTTTGTCGACCTTGTCCGGAGGCAGACCCTGGGGAGTATTATTCTATACGGGCCGCCCGGAAGCGGGAAAACATCCATCGCCGAAGCAATCGCCCGAGAGGAAAATCGACCCTTCGTAAAAATTAATGCCGTTCTATCCAATGTCAGTGAATTACGGGAAATTTTAAAGGGAACTCAGCGGGAATTAATGGTACCAACCATCGTATTCATTGACGAAATTCACCGCTTCAACCGTTCCCAACAGGATCTTCTGCTCCCTGCGGTGGAATCGGGGCGAATCCAACTCATCGGTGCCACGACCCATAATCCGGGATTCTACGTCATTAATCCCCTTCTCAGTCGCTGCCAATTGATCGAACTCGAACCCCTCTCCGTGGATGCCATTGTGGCTATTTTGAAGAATGCGCTCCGTGATAGAGAACGGGGATTGGGGGCGACGGAATGTACGCTGGAAGCGGATGCATTACAACTCATCGGAGAACAGAGTAATGGCGATTCGCGGCGAGCGTTAAATGCACTGGAAGCCGTAGTCCTCAACGTACCTTCCGGGACTCGGATCACGGAGGAACGGGCCAGTAAATTTCTATTCAAACAGCAATTAACCTACGATGCCGATGAGGATGAACATTATAATGCCATTTCTGCATACATTAAAAGCATGCGGGGTTGCGATCCCGACGCTGCCATTTATTGGTTAGCGGTAATGTTGGAGGGGGGAGAGGATCCCCGATTCATTGCCCGGCGTTTAGTAATTCTCGCCTCCGAGGATATTGGTTTAGCGGACTCCAGGGCTTTGACGTTAGCCAACGCCTGTTTCGACGCCTGTGAACGCATCGGCCTACCGGAATGTCGCTTAAATTTAGCCCATGCAACCGTATTCTGTGCACTGGCGCCCAAAAGCAATTCCACCTACCTCGCCATCAACGAAGCTACGGCATTCATTAAAAAGCACGGGAAAGAAGCGGTACCGGTCTGGCTACGGGATGCCCATGGTGCCGCTGCGAAGCGATTACAACACGGAAAATTCTACAACTACAGCCACGATTTCGATCAAAATATATCCGGTCAGGAATACATGTTGACACCCAAAACTTTTTACATACCGCAAGAATCCGGTACCGAAAAAATTCTCGCCGAACGCTACCGCGCATTACAAATTCTTAAAAAGGAACGGAAACGGCAATAGCTTCCCCGATTCAACGGAATGTTGTATTCCCAGCCTAGAAACTAAAATCAGACCCATCACCGTACATAAATAACAAAAATAATATTTTAATTTTATTGACATTTCCAGGGGGAATCTTAGCTTTTTTTTAACGAATTTCCTTCAGAAAATTATAACGTAACTTTAATTTAACAGGGAAAAGCGTAAAATGAATGGGAATATTATGAAATATATCAATAAAAAAAATATTAAGAATATCGCCATGGGATGTTTCCTAATGGCCAATGCGCAACTAATGGGAGCGTATACCCCATCGGATGCCACCCTTGCGGGAACGGAGAATTCCGATAGGCAAGTAATAAAAGCACCGCCATTGTGTGTCGCCATTATGGAAAAAAATAAGGACCAATTGTTACATCTACTAAAGAAAGGATCTCCCGTAGATAAAATCGATGCGAATGGGTATACGCCATTGCATTATGCCCTCATCGATGCACCCGTGGAATTCGTGTCTATTTTACTCGAGCACGGAGCCAATCCCAATACGGCAGACGCGGAGAGCCAATGGACACCCCTACATTGGGCCGCCCATAAGGCCAACCGGGAAGCAGTTAAACTCTTACTTGAACAACCGGGAATCGAAGTAAACGCGAAAGACAACTATGGATTAACGCCATTGCAATTGGCCGAAGAAGACCTTAGGGATATACTGCGATCGCGGGATCTGAAGTTCTATGCGGCCACGTTCGGGACACCTTTTTCGGAGGAAGAAATAGACACAATATACGCTTTGCTCGACATTCAAGATCTACTGAAAAAAGCACAGGCACACTGAATCAAAGGGAAATGTTTATTTTTTGGGGCGGACGTAGGGATTACCGTATTTTTCCGCACCAATCGTTGTGAGATAACCGTGGCCGGGAACGACTACGGTTTCATCGGGTAACGAATATAATTTTTCCCGAATACTTTCAAAAAGAGCATGTTTGTCTCCGCCCGGTAAATCCGAACGCCCCACGGTCTTCGCAAAAAGCGTATCACCGACAAAACAAATGGCAAGATCCCTGAAATAGTAGGCCGCTCCACCGGATGTATGCCCCGGAATCCATCGCGTTTGGATATCTAAACCGCAAAGGGATAGGTTTTCCCCATCCCCCAAGGGATAATCAACGGTACAGGGTTTAATGTGTAAATCCGGTTCCATGAAAATGTCGTAATCCTCCGGGTGTGCGATGAGGTAGCAATCCCGTTCCTGAGCAAAAATGGGAATATTTCGCTCGGCAAAAAAAGATGCATCGCCCGAATGATCCCAATGATTATGGGTAATAAGTAAATAACGGAGCCGTAATTTTCTGCCATCGATTTCATCGAAAATCATCTTTGCGGTTCCCAAAGGTGCGTCGATGACAATGGCTTCTTCCCCATGGGCAACGATGGCTATATTAGTTCTCAAATCGCCCAGAGAATAAGTGTCTACGGCGATATTTCCCTGCTGATAAATATTCACTGTCCCATGGTAAATAGACTATCTTTGCATTCAAGTTTTTTTGGAAGAACTTTTTTCAGAAAAATCATTTTTGCATCCCCAGCGTTTTTTACTTTAAAAAAACACTTGACTCGATATTGTTCTTTGTGTAGGAGAAAGTAAATATTATATGAATAATACAATTTTTCTGAGGAAAATATTAATTGGGATTGTGTTGGGTATGGAATTTTTAGGACATTCCCTCAACGCCCATAAACCGAAAGTGGCAAGTCACGCACCATGCGGCCAGCAAGAAATTAGTGTCGCAAGCGACAGCCAAGAAACCGCGGAAGAACAATCCGTAAACCCTCAAATAGTCGATCGCTTTGCCGGTATAACGGTTGACAATTCGGAGAAGATTTTTTCCCTTTTATTGGAAAGGATGGAAACATGTTTCGTCCAAGAAAGTAGGATAAGGGAATGGTTTTTCTCCACAGCTTTCCATTTAATTTTTTTCGGTGTGGACGTAAATACGCGGGACAATATGGGCCGTACGTTATTACACTGGGTCGCCAATGAAAGAAAACTTAAATTAGCGCGCTGCCTACTCCGTCGAGGAGCATACGTTAATGCGCGAGATCATGAGGGAATCGTGCCACTTCATTGGGCTGTGAGCAACAACGGTGGAGGTCGAGATTTGGGTATTGTAAAATTTTTAATCAGGCATGGGGCAGACATCAACGCAAAGGATAACGCCCTCTGGACTCCTTTACACTATGCAACCATATACAGCGACAACTTTGAGATCGTAGAACTCCTCGTCAAAATGGGGGCCGATGTCAATGTGCAGGACGATTCCGGTGCTACACCTTTGGCCGTAGCCAAGGAAATCGCAGCCCAACGACCGAATGATTCTACGGTCCAAGCCATTGTAAATCTCCTGGAACAACAACAAACCAGCTCCGCTTCACACTAAAATTAGATTCCAAAAAAAATTCCATTTGCCCAAGAACCATCGTCGCTTGTTAAATTTTAAAATATTCTAAAAATATTATTTACAATTTAACAAGTGAAATTAGTATGGCATTCATATTTTGTGTAAAGTGCATGAAATAATATAAGAAAGGATTAAATATGAATGAAAATTATAATATAAAAAAGTTACTTAAGGTTGTTTTATTGGGTAGTTTTGTCGGTGTGTTTTCACAGCTTCAGGCGGGAAGGCTTCCCGAGCTCCATAAGGCGGTAGGCGATGGCGATATCGCAAAGGTGCGAGAATTGTTAGCCCAAGGCGCTGATCCCAACGAAAGGGAAAAGCTTCTCGGAGACACTTCCATTGTCTTTGCAGAAAATGCAGAAATGATTGATCTGCTGCGTTCCCATGGAGGCAATATTAATGCACAAAACAATTATGGCGAAACCGTATTGCATGCGGCAGTAAGTTCGCCTTCTCCAGACCTGGCATACATACGGCTTTTATTAGAAAAAGGCGCCGATAAATACATAAGGGATAGAGGAGGTGATACCCCTCTCGCAAAAGTGGAGGGAACTCTTAAAAACGAGATAGTCTGCTCTGCAGGTTTTGCTTCAAATAGCGTCGGGAGCGAGGATCTGGAAGTATTCAAACAAATCCGAGAATTACTCATCGATCAACCCGATCAACCACTCAAGAATCCAGTAATCCGCACAAAGTCTCGCCTGCGGCACTAAGAAGAGAACCTTCTACGCGTTAAAAAATAATAATAATCAAAATAAAAAACACCTCTTCTGGGGGTGTTTTTATTTAACGGGGCATTATCCTTTGCCGCAGAAAATGTTTAGGAATATCTGGACTTTCCAAAAACTTGTTCCATACTCGACGTCACTATGGTAAAAATTCCTCAATTTTTGAAAGAATTAATGGTAGCGCGTTCGCCGTCCGGCTACGAATTTGAAGCCCAAAAAGTCATTGATCGTCACATGGAAAACGCCGTCGATGAATACCGAAAAGACACCATCGGGAATCGCTTTGCCATACTGAAAACCAATGAGCAAAATCCTACACTTATGCTTTCCGGTCACATGGATGAATTGGGCTTTGCAATTACCTACATCGATGATAAAGGATTCCTGTCCTTCGACACAATCGGTGGCCACGATCGCAGTCTTATCCCCGGAAGACGGGTCCGCATTTTAACGCAAAATGGCGATATTCTAGGCATCACGGGGAAACGGGCCATCCATCTCCTCGACGATGACGAAGAAAATAAGATACAAAAAATACATGAACTATGGATCGACATCGGCGCTAAATCGGAAAAAGAGGCGAAAAAATTAGTACGCATCGGCGACCCCGTTGTCTATGAAACCCCTGAAACCACTGTCATTAATGGCAGTCACAACGTTACCGGACGGGCCTTCGATGATAAAGCGGG
>JAISMD010000007.1 GCA_031276935.1 Puniceicoccales bacterium | reverse complement strand
GTACTTGAATAATCCCCGTAATCCCTGGGCATGATCGCTGTGTTCGTGGGTAATAAAAATGGCATCAATGGCATCGATGGTGATGGAAAAACGGGGTAGGCGTTCCAGAATTTGTTTCCCCGTAAAACCCGCATCGATTAGGAAGTTGCCCTCCGTCGACTTCACCAATAAACAATTCCCCTGGCTACTGCTCCCCAAAAAATGACAACTCGTAATCACAGATTAAAACTTAGGAAATCCCATTGTTCCAGTCCATCATTAATTGGTGACCACCGCTTTATAGTACTCCAAAACGGCATCCCAATTCACCGCACGCCAGGAAGCATTGATGTAATCCATCTTGCGATTTTTGTACCTCAAATAGTAGGCATGTTCCCAGAGATCGAGCGTATAGATGGGGAATCCGAATTCCGCGGAAGGTACATAACCCAACATCTGAGGATTATCATGATTCAATGTCGTCGAAATGAAGAGTTCCTGCGGTTTTTTTTCCGATACGCATAGCCAGGCCCAACCACTGCCTAGATGATTCATGGCCGCTTTTTCAAATTCTTCCCTAAAAGCCCGGAAGGTCTTAAATCTCCGATTGATAATCTCTTCCAATTCCTCCGGCAAATTATTTTCCGCTCCGTGATCGTAGGGCTTTAAAACGCTCCAAAGGAAGGAATGATTGGCGTGCCCACCGGCATGGAAACGAACTAAATCCCGGTACTCTTCAGGTAAACTGGAATACTTTAATCCCGAAATCAAATCATTAATATTTCTCGGAACGGAGTAATCCAAGGATTGAATCAGTCCATTTAATTTATCCACGTAGGCGTTGTGGTGTTTTCCGTAATGTAATTCCACCATTTCCGCACTAAACACCGGCTCCAAAGCACCATAGGCATATTTCAATCGAGGTAAACTGTACTGCATATTGAATTTTAAGTTACAATTTCGGGAAGCGGAGTCAATCGGAGAATGTCATTCCGAGATCACGGACAAAATTTAACAAAAAATATACTATTTTGTTAATTTCTTTGCTAATTCGGAACGTATTTTCGCTTCCAAACATTCCAATTCGCCCTGTTCCAAGTTCCCCTGAACAACCGTTGTTTTCAGAGCATTTTGGGCAAGTCTCCGGGCCTCCTCCACCGAGGACGCTAGGGGCAATTTCCCCATACTAACCGCCTCCTCAACCACTAAAATCGCACGATCGTGTTCCAATTTTAAAATACCACTGGAAATCGCCACCGTCTTCTGAGCTCCGTTGGCCATCCTTAGGCGAGCACTTCCCACTTCCAATAGGGCAATCAGAGGGCGATGCATCGGTAGAATTTCGATCTCGCCCATTGCCGTATCGACCACCAAGGATACGGCTTCTTCGGAACAAATGACCCGATTGGGCGTAACAATTTCGACACGAATAGGCATTGTCAATCCTCCCCATGAATCACTTCGTCGATGGACCCCTTCATGTAGAAGTTATTCTCCGGGATGTGATCCAATTCGCCATTCAAAATCATGGCAAAACTTTCCACCGTTTTCGCAGCGGGAACATATTTCCCCTTCATCCCCGTAAAGGCTTCCGCCGTGTGGAAGGGCTGGGATAGGAACTTTTGAATCTTACGCGCCCGACTCACCGTTTGCTTATCCTCCTCCGATAATTCATCGATGCCTAAAATGGCGATGATATCCTGCAATTCCTTGTATTTTTGCAGAATCGCCTGCACCCCCCAGGCCACATCGAAATGCTTTTGACCCACAATTTTCGGATCCAGTGCCTTCGAAGTGGAGGCGAGGGGATCGACCGCTGGAAATAGGGCTAATGCCGCAATTTTACGATCGAGGACCAGGGTTGAATCCAGATGGGCGAAGGTATTGGCCGGAGCGGGATCGGTCAGATCGTCCGCCGGAATATATACCGCCTGGAATGAAGTAATGGAACCATTTTGCGTGGATGTAATGCGTTCCTGTAATTGTCCCATTTCCTGGCTAAGCGTCGGTTGGTAGCCCACCGCCGAAGGCGAACGCCCCAATAAAGCGGAAACTTCCGAACCGGCCTGGGAAAAACGGAAAATATTGTCAATGAATAATAGGACATCCTGATGACGTTCGTCGCGAAAATACTCCGCAATGGTTAATCCCGTTAAACCGACACGCATCCTCGCTCCGGGAGGTTCGTTCATCTGACCAAAGACAAGCGTTACCTTCGATCGCTGCAGATCCGTCTCATTGATCACACCGGAGGAAGACATCTCATGGTACAGATCGTTGCCCTCCCGTGAACGCTCCCCCACTCCGGCAAATACGGAAAATCCTCCGTGGCCAATGGCGATATTATTGATGAGCTCCGTGATAACCACCGTCTTACCAACACCGGCTCCACCAAAGGCTCCAATTTTCCCTCCCCTTATAAAGGGACAAATGAGATCGATGACCTTGATACCCGTTTCCAAAATCTCCGCATTAATGTTCTGCTCAACCAGTGAGGGAGCCGGACGATGGATGGGTAATTTTTTCTGGCACTGAAGCGGACCTCGACCGTCGATGGGATCCCCCGTTACGTTCAAAATCCGACCCAAAATTTCATCGCCAACGGGTACACTCATCGCCATCCCCGTGTCCAGGACCTCCATTCCACGCCGTAAACCATCCGTTGCCGCCATGGCGATGGTGCGTACAACTCCATCCCCCATGTGCTGCTGTACCTCGAGAACCAGTTTCCCCCGATCTTCCAAAGCTACCTCAAGGGCACTGTAAATATTGGGCATCCGATCCCGTTCAAATTGTACGTCCACAACGGCACCGATGATTTGTGTGACTTTCCCTAAATTTTTCATATTTCCTTAATGATTTTCCGTCGCCGCTATGGCGAGCTCTATAATTTCATTGGTTATGGCGTATTGCCGTGCTTTGTTGTACTCCAACTTCAGCGATTGAGAAAGGGATTTCGCATTGTCGGTGGCATTTTTCATCGCCACCATACGGGCACTGTGCTCCGAAGCCTTCGCCTCCAAAAGTACCTGATGCAAATTGTATTTCAAAAAAATCTTGGCAATATGGTCGATGATTTGCCGCACATGCGGTTCCCAAAGCAAACCCCTGGGATCGCGTTGAAAATGTTCCCTCTCCAAGTTGGCCGATTTCAACATTTGATCAAAAACATCGTAAAATCCATCCATGGGCAGTATTCTTTGCAAGGAGGGTAGATAGGTTAATGTGTTGCCAAATTTTTGGTACAAAACCTCCACAACGTCCACCTGATCTTCCAAATACAGCTTGGCAACGAGATCACAGATTCCCAATACCTCGTGATACTGTACCCGATCATGGATCGAAAAACTCGCAAGCAGGGAACGCTTCCGCCGACTGAGAAATTGCATGGCCTTACGTCCGACGGAAATAAAGGATGTTTCCTCTTCCTCCGGGATCAATTTGAAAAGCGTATGATTGAGTACACCGCATAGACCCTTATCCGTCCCCACCACAATGAGACAACGCCTTTGCTTTTCCCGGGAAATAAAAAAAGGATGCATATTCTTCTTCAGCTTCTTCTCCGAAAGACAACAAATAATCTCCGATAGACGCAGCAAATAGGGACGACTTTCTATGGCAAAATCCTGGGCACGCTTCATTTTGGAAGCGGCGACGAGTTGCATGGCGAGCGTGATCTTGGACACACTATCCACGGCCCGAATTCGATTCTTAATCTCCCTAATCCCCTTCATGGATTGAATTTCCCTGTTCCATAACCTAAAAAATTATACCGCTGGCGTCAATTCCCATTGTCGCAATTTTTCGATGGCACGTTTCGGTCCGGTCAGGATCAAAATATCGTCCTTTTCCAGTACGGTCATGGGATTGGGGACGGTAATTTTCTCTCCCTGGCGTTGGATACCGGCAATGTTGACCCCGAAACGGCTGCGAATTTCCGTAGCGGCAATGGTTTTTCCCAGAAATGGACTAACCGGTGTCAAACAATACTGTTCGATGGCAAACTCTACCCGGTTAGCAAAACGAATGGCCTCCGCGGCTTCCTCTTCTAAAAACTTAGTGGCCGCCTCAATTTGGTCTTCCTCTCCCATGAGGAGCAGTTGGTCATCGGGGAATAGGGTCGCATCCGGAGATGGAGAATAACAGGTATATCCCCCCCTGGAAACGGCTACGATGGTCGTCCCCGTCTTCTCCCGAATCCTCAGTTCGGAAATTTTTCGCCCGATGCCCACACTGTGTTTGGGTAGACGATAGTTCTTGATCTGGGCCGACCAGGGATATTTTTCCTTCGCTTGCTGTAAAATCGCGTTGCGATATTCGTCATCCTTTTCCTGCACCTCGGCAATAAAAGTTTCCCGGAACATGCGCTCGAAACGACTGTTGGATTTCAATAGTTCACGCCAGAAAAATATACCCTGTAAACCGGATAAAATAACAAATACGGTCAGCGGATAACCGGTGGGAATGTAATTGGAGGAAACGGCGACGAAAATAATGCAGAAGAAAAGTAGTACGATATACAAAACAACGTAGCGTATGAGTCCTATGCTGCGATTGTCGTGATTTCCGACATATTGGATGGAAGCGAATATCTTGTCCAAAATTAAGCCATTGATTGCATCCACGTTCTTAACAACACCCACAAAAATCGGCATGATAATAAATGCCGCAATACCCCATATGGCCATTAGGGCAAGGGTTTCATGGCCGAGGAGCATCGAAATGGTCTGGTTGCGGACTAAGCTGGATGCGTAGGAAGATAACCCCATTAGACCCACAAGTAACAAAAAGTACCAAAGCAGATAGAGTAGAAAATTTTTGGCCTCCTTTAACAGGGTTATTTTCCCCATTTCAATCTTGGCTAACTGTAGAAAATTGAGGTAAAAATTGCCCATATTGACGATGGCTTTGGGAGTTATTTTCACAAAAAAACCGTAGGTAGGTTCGATGTATTTGCGCAACAGGGAACTCATGATGATCGTACAAATGGAAATCCCTACGGCGAGGGTCATAAGCGAAGGGTTGGTCACGCCCAAGGAATTCCCTAGGGCAGCGATGACAAAGCTGAATTCACCGATCTGAGCCTTATAGATGGAGGCGTAGAAAGCGACCTTAGAATTCTCTCCGGCAAGGAATAAACCAAACCAACAGACAAAAACCTGTGCCCCAATGGCAACCATACTGATCACGATAATCGCTACCCAATGTTCCGCAATCCTCGCGGGATCAATGAGCATGCCGATGGTGACGAAAAAAATGGCACAAAATATATTCCGTAAAGACTCCGTTACCTCTTCGATTTTGTGGGCAATGACCGATTGAGAAAGTACGGAACCCGCTAAAAATGCCCCCAATTCTATGGAGAAATGGAGTTTGTTGGCCAACTCTCCCAAAATTAGGGCAAAACCTACGGCCACAATGACCAGCAATTCCGGAGAGGACATTTTCCCTAGCAAATTCGCCACCTTCGCAGCGAAGAAACGACCCAGTACGAAAACCATCACCACAAATACACCGACCAAAAACGTTACCTGTTCCACCTCCTTCCATTCAAAAAATCCCGTTATGGAAATACCGGAAAGCACAACGAGTAGAAGAATGGCTACAAAATCCTCCAATACGAGAATACCGATGGAAAGTTGGGCATAGTGTGTATTGAGTGCATTTTGTTCCTTGAGGACGGGAATGGTCATCATGGTGGAACTAATCGCCATCAGTGCCCCCAAAAATAAACCATTTAATCCCGACCAGTGGAGAAATTTCGCAGAAATAATTCCCACGAAAATCATCCATACGGTTTGGAAAATCACCGCCAAAAGGGAAGGCCCCATGGTACGCCGTAACTTATCGAGGTCGAATTCAAGGCCAATGTAAAACATCAGGAAGACTACCCCTAAATCCCCAAATTGATGTAGTATCTCGTAATTTTGTATGTAGCTGGAGAAATAAAGATGGGGACCAATCACCAAACCACTTAAAATGTACCCCAGCAGAAGCGGTAGCCGCAGTAAATGGAACAGAAGGCCCGATACTC